>CAMWIU010000027.1 GCA_947174385.1 uncultured Treponema sp. | reverse complement strand
TTTTTATGCAGGCGCGCAAATTGCGATAAAATCCGTGGCGGAAATTTTTTCGTTCATAAAAAATCCGATTCAGTCAAAAGAAATTTCTCGCCTCGCAATTTACGCCGCGCTGATATTGTGGTTACCAATCCGCCTTTTTCTCTTTTCAAGGAATACATTCCTTTCTTGGTTAAGCATGAAAAGAAATTTTTAGTTATTGGGAATATAAATAATATTACATATAATTCAATTATTCCTCTAACTAAAAGATAATAAAATATGGTGCGGTTATACAGATGGACATTTCTGGTTCCAAGTTCCTGAATATTATGAAGAAAAAAAGACAGATTTCAAAATTGAAAACGGTATTAAATACAGAAGAATGGGCAATATTTGCTGGTATACAAATTTAGAAATTAGTAGAACTCATGATGTGTTAGATACAGGGAAAAGATACAGTCCAGAAAAATACAAGAAATATGAAAATTATAACGCTATTCATGTTGAATCTGTTACTGATATTCCAATGGATTATGATGGCGTAATGGGAGTACCTGTAACATTTTTTACAAAATACAATCCAGAACAGTATAAGGTTCTAGGGTTAACGGATAGTACCGATTTCAGTGAAGAAGTAGAAGCTGTAAGAATTCCAAACACTTTTAGAGGTCGTGGAATAATTGATGGTAAACAAAAATATGCAAGAATTCTCATTCAAAAAATAAAAGAGGGGGAAAAGTAAATGAATATTACTCAATTAGACATTACTGTAAGAGATTTGGTTGAAGGTTTTCAGGATAATTCAGAAAATGGTGTTGTTGCTTATGGCGGCAATTTGGATATAAGACCACCATATCAAAGAGAATTCATTTATAATGATGAACAACGGGAAAAAGTTATTGAAACTGTCATGTTTGGTTATCCGCTGAATACAATGTATTGGGCAAAAAGAAAGGACGGTACTTTTGAAATCATTGACGGACAGCAAAGAACTATGAGTATCTGTCAGTATGTAAACAATGATTTCTCTTACAAATTCAGAAGTTTTCAGACACTCCAGTCAGATGAGAAAGAGAAAATTCTGAATTATAAATTGTTTGTTTATATCTGTGATGGTGATGACAGCGAAAAATTAAAATGGTTTGAAACTATCAACATTGCGGGTGCAGAACTTACAAAACAAGAATTAAGAAATGCTGTCTATCCTGGAAAATGGGTAACAAGCGCAAAAAGCTATTTCAGTAAAACTAACTGTGCTGCCTACAATATTGGAAGCAAATATTTGAATGGAGAAATGAAAAGGCAGTCATATCTGGAAACTGCTATAAAATGGATTTCTCAGGCAAAAAATGAAGATGATATAAAAAATTATATGTCAGAACATTGTGCAGACTCAGACGCACAGCCTTTATTCAGTTATTTCAGAAATGTAATAGAATGGGTGCAGGCAAAATTTCCAAAATACAGAAAGGAAATGAAAGGTGTTCAGTGGGGATTCCTTTATAATAAATATGGTCAAGATACAACATTAAATGCTGATGAGTTAGAGCCGAAAGTTTCAAAACTTATGATGGATAGCGATGTTCAGAAAAAAAGCGGTATTTATGAATATGTTTTAGATGGAGACGAGCACCATTTAGGAATTAGAACATTCGATGATAATACAAAGCGTGAGATTTACGAAATACAGAAAGGTGTTTGTAAGCTTTGCGGAAAACCTTTTGATATTGCAGTAATGGAGGCAGACCATATAACACCATGGGTTGAAGGTGGCAGAACTATTGCAGAAAATTGTCAGATGCTGTGTCGCGATTGCAATAGACGTAAAAGTTCTAAATAAGAGTATACAATACGGCTTCTTGAAGTAATCCAGAGTTAAGTGAACTCAAGAAAAAAATCAGCCAAGAAGCGTAGGAGATTTCGTAAAATGAAAGTTGCCAAAAATATTTCAGAAGAGGAAACAATAGAGAAACTTTGCAAAATAAATAATTCAGAACTTTTAAAAGTCGAAATTTGGGATGATGGTGATTATGAAACATCCCCTTACAAGGAATATGAATTCTTTCAAAGAGAAAAAGGTAATTTGATATGGTGGATAGATTGCATTGACGATAACAAAAGGATAATTGGTGATTTTCGGTTTTCGTTCGACAGAAAAAAGGTTTTCAATTTTTGGCGAGACTATCCCGAAAAACTAACTAACGAGCAGATAAAAATCTTTCAGAACGAAAACATGACTTTGGCGGAATTAAAGACTACGAAATAGGAAAGAGCAACAGATTTACATACACGGCAGACGATGCATAAAGTGCGCGGAACCATCCTTGCCCAATGCCGCGAAATGTGCTACAATGTTTCTATGAATTACGGATATTTTCGAGCGGCGGCTGCGAGCC
The DNA here is from genome assembly GCA_947174385.1 of uncultured Treponema sp. GTDB lineage: Bacteria > Spirochaetota > Spirochaetia > Treponematales > Treponemataceae > Treponema_D. The sequence goes on along the minus strand of CAMWIU010000027.1, from coordinate 21,216 downwards.
TGGAACTCAAAGTTTGCGACACCGCTTTCAATTCAGAAAAAATCATCACGGCGGCGCACGAGGCGGCATCGCAAGGCGCGGACCTTCTCGTCCTGCCGGAACTTTCCATAACGGGCTACACTTGCGGCGACCTTTTTTTTCAGGAAACGCTTTTGCAAAACGCGCTTTCCGCGCTCGCCTTCATCGCGAAGGAAACTTCTTCCCTTCAAACGATAATCGCCGTAGGGCTTCCAGTGAAAAAAAACGGCTCGCTTTACAACGCGGCGGCGATTTTGCACAAGGGCGAAATCCTCGCTCTCGTTCCAAAGACGTACATTCCGAATCACGGCGAATTCTACGAGGCAAGGCATTTCGCATCGTCGAAGAATTTGCGCGGAGCGAACTCAGGCGATGCGATTTTCATTTCGCAGAAATTTCCAAAAGTTCCTTTCGGAACTGACATTCTTATTTGCGCCGAAAGTTTTCCCGGCGTAAAAATCGCGTTCGAGATTTGCGAGGACTTGTGGACCGCGACTCCGCCTTCGACAAACCACGCTTTGGCAGGAGCGACGATAATCGCGAACCTTTCCGCGAGCAACGAAACAATCGGTAAGGCGGAATACAGGCGGCTTTTGGTGAAAAGCACGTCGGCGCGGAATTTCTGCGCGTACATCTATGCGAACAGCGGGCGCGATGAATCAACGCAGGACATGGTCTTCGCTGGACACAACTTGATTTCGGAAAACGGAAAGATTCTTGCGGAAAGCGCGCCGTTCGAAAACCGAATGATTTTCGCGGACATCGACGTTTCGCTTCTCGAAGCCGAGCGAATCAAGACTACGACTTTTTTGCAATGCGAGTCCGATTCAAATGAGCACAAGGAAATTTTCGTGAATCTCAAGGAAAAGAAGTCCGACGGAAATGCGAATTTCTTTCGCGAGGTGGAAAAGCATCCTTTCGTTCCGCAGGAAAAAAACGCGCGAGACGAACGCTGCCTCGAAGTGATTACGCTTCAAGCGCAGTCGCTAGCGAAAAGGCTTCGGCACATAGGTGCGAATAACGCGGTAATCGGACTTTCAGGAGGGCTTGACTCGACGCTCGCGCTTTTGGTGACATGCCGCGCGTTCGACCTTTGCTCGCTCGACCGCATGGGAATCATAGCCGTAACGATGCCCGGCTTCGGCACGACAGGGCGCACTTACGAGAACGCATGCTCGCTCGCAAAAGAAACCGGAGCAACGCTCCTTGAAATCCCGATTTCGGATTCGGTGCGCCAGCATTTCAAGGACATCGGGCAAGACGAAAGCGTGCACGACGCGACCTATGAAAACGCGCAGGCGCGAGAACGCACGCAAATCCTGATGGACTTGGCGAACAAGGAAGGCGCGATCGTAATCGGCACGGGCGACCTTTCGGAACTCGCGCTCGGCTGGTGCACCTACAACGGCGACCACATGTCGATGTACGGCGTGAACTCATCGATTCCAAAAACGCTTGTCCGCCACATCGTAGAACGCGAGGCGGCCACTTTCGCGCAAGAAAAAATCGGACAAGCGCAGAACAAGAAGTTGAGCGAAGTTTTGTTCGACATTCTGAACACGCCCGTAAGCCCTGAACTGCTTCCACCCGAACAAGGCGGCATTTCGCAAAAGACCGAGGAAATAGTCGGCCCTTACGAGCTGCACGATTTTTTCCTTTACAACATTTTGCGATTCGGATTTTCGCCGAGGAAAATTTATTTTCTTGCGAAAAAAGCGTTCGCCGAAAACGAATATCCGCCCGCGACGATAAAGCATTGGATGAAGATTTTCTACAAGAGATTCTTCTCACAGCAATTCAAACGCTCGTGCATGCCGGACGGCGCGAAGGTCGGAAGCGTGAGCCTTTCACCAAGAGGCGACTGGAGAATGCCAAGCGACGCAAGCGCGGACGCATGGCTTTCCGAAATCGATTCCCTCGAATAAAAGCAAAATCATGCTGAGCTATTTGCACGAATTCCATGCGGGAAACCACGCCGACATTCTCAAGCACATCGCGCTCGTTCAGATTCTGCGACATCTGAATGCAAAGGATTCTCCATACACTTTTTTCGACACGCATGCGGGAAGCGCGCTTTATTCGCTTGAAGGCGCGTCGGCAAAAAAAACTCTCGAGGCGGAAAAAGGAATCTTGGCACTGCGCGACTTTTTTGAAAAAAGCGAAAGCGAAGATTTTGCGCAAGGCGAAATTCCTGAATGCGTGAAATTTTATTTCGAACAAATCTCGCCGTACTTGAAAATATCGTGCTATCCTGGCTCGCCCTTGCTTGAACGCAATTTGATGAAGCGCGGCTCTAGCCTTTTTCTTTGCGAACTTCATCCCGCGGAAATCGAAAGACTTCGCGAAAACATTTTTGGAAAGAAATCGCTCGAAGAAAATTCGATTGAAAGAAATGAAAGAATCGGAAAAATCGGAAAAAACGATACTTCGCAAAATGCGCAAAGCAAAAAACATTGCGCCGTAAAGATTTTCCATGCGGACGGCTTGAAAAACCTGTCCGCATCCACGCCTCCCCAAGTAAAGCGCGGCGCGGTCCTGATTGATCCCGCATACGAAGACTTGAGCGAATTCGACGCTGTGACAAAGACAGTCCGCGCAGTCCACAAAAAATGGAGCGCTGGAATCATTGCGCTTTGGTATCCGATTTTGGAAGGAAAAAAAACGCAAATCAAAGAAATGATTTTCCAAATCGAGGATGCGGCGAAAAGGCAAAACGCCCACGCGGAAATCCTGCGCGCGGAATTCTTCCCAGGAAGCGAGAGCAAGAAAAGCACCGCGAACCTTTTGGGAAGCGGAATGCTCGTCCTGAACGCGCCGTGGAAACTCGACTCGCAACTGCGCGAGGCTTTGGAATTCCTTTGCGGCGCGATTTACAAGGACGCGGCATTCTCAATACGAATAAGCAAGCCGCAGCAGGCGGACTAGCTGAATTTTATTTCTTCCCCTTGCGCGCTTGCCGTAATCGTGCTGCCATCGGAAAACGCGCCGCGCAGAAGTTCCTTCGCAAGCGGATTTTCGACATAGGTCTGAATCGCGCGCTTTACAGGCCTCGCGCCGAACGCGGGGTCGTAGCCCTTTTCGCAAAGAAAGTCCAACGCGCTTTTTTCGAATTGAATCTTTATGCGATGCGATTCAAGCCGTTTCGCCACGCGCTCCAATTGATAGCGAACAATTTCTGCGATGAACGACTTGTCGAGCCGAGTGAACATCACGATTTCGTCGATTCGATTCAAGAATTCAGGCTTGAACGAGCCTTTTAGGATTTCGTTCAACTTTCCTTTTATCGCCTTGAGCTTTTCGTCCGTGTCGGCTTCCAAAATCAGCTCGCTAGCCAAATTGCTTGTCATTATTATAATCGCATTCTTGAAATCAACGATTCGTCCTTGTCCGTCCGTCAAGCGTCCGTCGTCCAGCACCTGCAAAAGCACGTTGAACACATCGGGATGGGCCTTTTCGATTTCGTCAAAAAGCACGACGCTGTACGGCCTTCTTCGGACGGCTTCCGTGAGCTGCCCGCCCTCGTCATAGCCGACATATCCCGGAGGCGCGCCGATAAGCCGGGTTACGGAAAATTTTTCCATATATTCGCTCATGTCGATCCTTGTAAGCGCGCGCTCGTCGTTGAACAAGAAATCCGCCAAAGTCTTGGCGAGTTCAGTTTTTCCAACGCCAGTAGGTCCGATGAAAAGGAAACTTCCAAGCGGCTTGTTCGGGTCGGAAAGCCCGGAGCGGTTTCTTCGGATCGCGTCGCTCACAACCTGCACGGCCTCGTCCTGCCCGATGACGCGCTTGTGAAGCTCGCTTTCAAGCGCGATGTATTTTTCCTTCTCGCTTCCCATCATTTTCGCGACGGGAATTCCAGTCCACGAGGAAACGACGCGGGCGATGTCCTCTTCGGTGACGGTCTCGCGCAGAAGTTGCGTGTCATTCGTTTGTCCATCCCCGCTATCTTTTGAATCTGCGGACTTCAGTTTTTTTTCGAGTTCGGGAATGATCGAATATTTCAATTCCGCGGCGCGTTCAAGCTTTCCTTCCGCCGTGCACCTTTCAAGCTCGAATTTCGCGCTTTCCAATTTTTCCTTCGCCTCGCGCGAAGAGTCAATCGCGGCCTTTTCGTTCTGCCACTGCAATTTCATCGCGTCGCGCTTTTGCCCCAGTTCGGAAAGCTCGCCGTTGAGTTTTTCAAGGCGTTCCTTGCTGGCCTCGTCGCTTTCCTTTGCGAGCGACTGCTTTTCTATTTGAAGCTGCAAGATTTTCCGCTCTATCCTGTCGAGTTCTGTCGGCTCGCTTTCGATTTCCATCTTGAGGCGGCTCGCCGACTCGTCAACCAAGTCGATCGCCTTGTCCGGCAGAAACCTGTTCGTGATGTACCTGTCGGAAAGTGTCGCAGCCGAAACCAACGCCTCGTCCTCGATGCGCACGCCGTGATGGATTTCGTATTTTTCGCGGAGACCGCGCAATATGGCGATCGTATTTTCAACGTTGGGTTCTGCGCAGAGGACTTGCTGAAAACGCCTTTCCAAAGCGGCATCCTTTTCGATGTATTTTCGATACTCGTCAAGGGTGGTCGCGCCAATCGCGCGAAGCTCGCCTCGGGCGAGCGCGGGCTTGAGAAGGTTCGCCGCGCTTGTAGAGCCTTCGCCGCTTCCCGCCCCGACAATCGTATGAAGCTCGTCGATGAAAAGAATTATCTTGCCGTCGGATTTTTTCACTTCGTCAATAACGCCCTTCAGACGCTCTTCGAATTCGCCCTTGTATTTCGCGCCCGCCACAAGCGCGCCCATGTCGAGCGAAAGAAGCCGCTTGTTCTTGAGGCTTTCTGGCACGTCGCCTTTTGCGATTCGCAAGGCAAGTCCTTCTACTACGGCGGTCTTTCCCACGCCCGGCTCGCCAATCAAGACAGGATTGTTTTTCGTGCGACGGCTCAGCACTTGCATAACGCGCCTTATTTCCTCGTCGCGTCCGATTACAGGATCGATCTTGTCCTTGCGCGCGAGGCTCGTCAAATCCGCGCAATATTTTTCAAGCGAGCGCATGGAGCTTTCGGGATCTTGAGAATCTATCTTGGAATTGCCACGAATCGACTTGAGAGCCTGCAAAATCGAGTCTTTCGTGATCCCGTTTTCCTTTAGCAATGACGAGACTTCGTCCGAATTCTGCGTCATTGCCAAAAGAAAGTGCTCGGTAGAGACATACTCGTCTTTCAGGTGCGACATTTCCTTTTCGGCGTTCGCCAAAGTGCGTTGCGCCATGTTTGAAAGCAAGAGATTCGTGTTGCCGCTTACGCGCGGAATCTTTTCCCAAAGAAGGCGCGCCTGAGAAGAAAGCGCGGCCGCGTTGATTCCGATTCTTTCCACGAGCGGAGGAATGATTCCGTCTTTCTGTTCGAGCATCGCCACAAGAATGTGCTCGTTTCCTATTTCCGCGTGATCGTTTTGTCTCGCCAATGAAGAGGCTTCCTGCAACGCGTCGAACGCCTTTATAGTCATTTTGTCCTGATCCATATTTCACCCCCAAATAAGAACATTTCATAAGGAAGCGTCGAATCCAAAACGTCCGAGACTTCCTTACTTTTCAAGATAATGAAATCAGAGAAAAAAGGCAATTAAAAAAAAGTCGTGGAAGCGTTTCAAAATTGCTTTCACATTATAGTTAGTTTTTCTAAATGAATCACATCTTATTCTGAAACAGTTTTGTCATCTTTATATGTGAAACATGGATACACTAGACAAATATATATCTTGATGCAAGGTGAAATTACAAAAACCTGCAACCTATTTCAATATTTTGTTTAGCCGACTTCCACAACTACAAACTTTCGCCATTAGTATAATTTATTTGAACAATAAAACGCAAAAACTTGCGTCGTCAAACTTTAATTTCGAATAAAATTTGCCGCTAGTTTTTTGCTTTGCTAAAAACTCGGTAGCAAGGCTTTGCCTTGCGGCAAAACTCGCGTATTTACTGCGATTTCTCGATTCGCTACAAAATCGCATTTTTTAACAGTTCGAAAGTTGACACTTTCTTCACTGTTAAAAATCAACGAACCAAATTCTTTTCCATCCACAGCTTGCCCTTCCAGCGGAAGAACATCACCGCTCCGCGCGTTATTTCGTCCGCCGCGATTCCCAAAAAGCAGCCGACTATTCCGAGCTGGAATCTTATTCCTAAAATGTACGCGAGCAAAACCATCACGCACCAATTCGAAAAGATTCCGTACAAAACCGGAAAGCGCACGTCGCCCGCGCCTTTCAACGCGCCGACATAAATCAAATTGAGTGAGCGTCCGAATTCCAGCAAAATCGAAACGCGCAAAAGTTCGCTCACCATTTGCACAATTTGCGGATTGTCCGTAAAAATTGAAATGATCGGTGATTTTATAAAATTCAAAATGACGACCAAGAACATCGAAGCTCCTGTCGCCCAAAGCGAATAAAGCATGACTTTTTTGTACGCCTCGTCCCTTTGGTGCGCGCCCACATACCAGCCCGTCTTTATCTGAACCGCGCCGCCAATCGCTATCGCGATTACATAGACGAATCGCACGATTGTCATTGTGTAGACTTGTGCCGACATCGCGGAAGTTCCGAGCGACGAAATCATCGCCATGATTACGATTTGCGAGACATTGTAGGAAAGGTTTTCTCCAGCCGTCGGAATTCCCACCGACAAAATCAGGCGGAAAAATTTTTTCGGCACGGAAAATATTTTGCGCAAGTCGAACGCGATTTCCTTTCTGCGGCGAATCATCACGGCGAGCATAAGGCAAGACACCACGGAAGAAATCGCCGAAGCCGCCGCCACGCCGCGCACTCCGAAAACGGGAAGCCCGAACCATCCGTAAAGCGAAAGCGCGTTTCCCACAACGTTGACGATGTTCGCGACGAACGTTACAATCAAAGCTTCGCGGGCATAGCCGTAACAGCGCAGCATGGAACTTTGCAGCAATCCGAACGCATTGAAAACCGCGCCCGCGCCGCCGAAAATCAAAAAATATTCTTTCGCATAAGTGCGCACGTCGTCCTCAAGCGAATAGCGATTCAAAAGCGGGCCGCTTCCCAAAAATACCGCCGCCGACAAGAGAAGCGCGATCGCAGTCGTCATGAGCGCACTCGCCTTCGAAATGTTGTTCAAATCTTCGCGCGAACGCTCCGCGCCCAAATATTGCGCGAGCACGATCGAACTTCCGACCGCCACGACATTGAACAAAATCTGGAGAAAGAACATGTATTGCGACACAAGCCCCACTCCGGCCACGGCATGGTCGGAATAAGTGCTCAACATAAAAGTGTCGGCAAGTGAAACGAGAATTCTTAAAAGTTGCTCCCCCGCCAAAGGCAAGACGAGGTGGAGCATCGGCAAAGAGCCGCGAGTTTTGTTTTGCATTTTACTGACGCGCTATTCGCGCATTCGAATTTTTCGCGCGGAAATTTTTATTTCACGGCAAAATCGATTTTCTTTTCAAGCCCGGCGCATTTCACCACGAGCGAGGCCTTGCCCTTTTTTCCGACGGTGCGAACATAAACGCCAGTAACTCCGCCTCGGAACGCGCCCAAATTCTGCCCGATTATTTCGATTGGGCCTGTGACAGAAAATTCCACAGGCTCGCTGAAATAAGGCAGGACGTTCTGCGACTGGTCGCGCATCGAAAGGCGCACTTCCGCCGCATCCCAAGTGGAATCCTCGCGCAGGACATTCGAAGAAACTTCGGCGCAAATCGAAATCGATTCCACTGCGCCTTTCAGGACGGTTTTCACTACCTTGCCATCTTTTATCGCGTCGAAGCGGAAAGTCGAAGATTCCCCTCCCCAGTTACCGACATACTTTCCGTACAAGTCCAAAATTTTCTGGCGGTTGAACCCGCGCGGAAGAAGCTTAAAGTATTCAAGCCAATGCTTCTTGCTGAGTCCGCCTTCGCCATAGAACGCGATCGCGTTCAAAAGCACCTTGACTTTTTCCGCAACTTTTTCAGGAATATCTTCTTCGTCCACAAGCTGGTTTCCAACGTAGTCGCTGATGAGAATCGGCCCGTGCGGAATGTTCTTGTAAGGCGAATCTTCCTTTTTGAATTCCGCGATGAAAATTTTTCCCAAATACATTTTCACGGAATCGGCGTTCGTAAAAATCCAGTTTTTTCCGCGAACGCTGGCGGCATGCTCGCCCATGTCCATCGTCGTGCTCACTTCCAAGACCGGAACTTTTTCCTGCTGGCTTTTGTAGACCGCCGCCGCAAGCTTTGGATTTCGGTACATGTCCATCACACCATGGTAGCAAACTCCGTCGCCGCTTCCAAAATCCTTGTGCGTGTTGTAGTCGAACGCAACCCACGCGAACGCGCCGGCCACGCCCTTTTCCACAGCCACGTCGTTTATGACGTTCGCATGGCGGACGGCGTGCTCCGTGCGATGCGCCTCGTCGTCATAAATTTTCGTCGGGAAAATGTGTCCGCAATATTCGCTTATGAGATACGGCTTTCCCGGATTCGGCGTGACGGTGCTTTTCGGAACGCAGCCCGCATTGTTTCCGCCGTGGCTGAAATCGTTGTAAGTGTAGACGTCTTCCAAAAGATGCGACTTCTTTATGCATCGAACTCCGCCCGTCGGCCGAGTGGAATCGAGCGAACGGCAAAGCGCGTTCGTCTTTTCGTAAAGCTCGTCGCAGTCGATTGACTCATTTATGCGCACGCCCCAAAGGAAAACCGAAGGATGATTCCTGTATTGCAAAACCATTTCTTCGACGTTCTTCAAGCATTGATCACGCCACGCTTTGGACTTTCCGATGTGCTGCCATCCCGGGATTTCCGTGAAAACCAAAAGCCCGCGCTCGTCGCAACGATCGATGAAATCCTGCGATTGAGGATAGTGCGAAGTGCGCACGGCGTTCAAGCCAAGCTCGTCTTTGAGAATGTCCGCGTCATAACGCTGAAGGCTCGCAGGCATTGCGTAGCCCGCGTGGGCGAAACTTTGGTGGCGATCCATTCCGCGCAGCAAAAGCCGCTCGCCATTAAGGAAAAGCCCTTCGGCAGTCATCTTGATGTCGCGGAAGCCGAATCGCACAGACTTTTCGTCGATGTTTTTCGTGCCGTATTTCAGCTGGACTTTCAGCACATAAAGCGAAGGATTTTCGGGCGACCAAAGCGCGACATTTTCCGCGTCGAATTCGGCAGTGATTTCGTCCGCGTCATTTAAATCATAAGAGCTTTCGAACGAAGGCTTCTTTTCCCCTGCCTTGCAAAGCGAAAGCGAAATCGCGGCGTTTTCTTTTTTGTCGAGCGAAATTCGCGCCGAAACTTTCGTTCCGCTCGTGGAAACGAAAACGTCGTCGATAAAATTCTCGTTCGCCACCTCAAGGAAAACTTCCCGATAAATTCCGCCGTAAGTCATGTAATCGATCACGAATCCGAACGGAGGCACGTCGAGATCCTCGCGCGAATTCAATTTCACCGCAAGCACATTTTCCTTTCCTTCCGGCAAAAGGAATTTCGTTATTTCAAATTTAAATGAAGTGTAGCCGCAAGAATGAGTTCCAAGTTCTTTGCCGTTTATGAAAACAGTCGCCTCGTGCGCAGCCGCCATAAACGTAACGAAGACGCGCTTTGATTCCCATTCCTTTTCGGTTTTGAAAACGCGCCTGTAGCCGCTTATCATTTGATAGTCGCGCACATTGAAATAATTCAGCGGCGTCGTGGCGACGCTGTGAGGAATGCGCACTTTCTGCAAGGCTTTTTTCAGGGAGGCGCTCTTGATTTTCGGAGCGCAGACTTCGCTTTTGAACTCGGGCGTAAAAAGCCACTCGTCATTTAAATTGATTTTTTCCATTTTTTCATTATAAATCGTTTGAAGGAATTTTGCAAGAGAAATCTATTCTAGTCAAACAAATTTTATCAATGCGACAAAATCGAGCACGAAACAATTTTCCCACTTGCAAAAAATCGCGCGTCAATGCGCAAATATTTTCACTTGAAATTGTTGACGAAAAATGTTATCATTATCTTATGATGAAAAAAAACTTTGCGAAAAAATTTTTCCATAATTTCGGCACGGCGTTTTGCGCAGCACTCGCGCTCATTTTGATTTCCTGCAATTCCGTTCCTGATGAAATTTCCGAAGACTTGGACGCGCGTCAACTCATTCAACTGGGGCAGGACAATTATGACGCGGCAAAATACGATGCATCCGAAGCGTATTTCAACGCAGTCCTCGAACGCTACGGAGATGACGTAAAGCACTACATCGAAGCCACTTACGAACTCGGTCATCTTTATATGAAGCAAAAGCGTTATGAAGAGGCCATCGCCAATTTCAACAAAATCCTTGAAATCTACGAAAATGTTCCTGCTGGAATTCCCGGTGCATACAAACGTCTAAGCCAAATCGAACTGGAAAAAGTTCCGCAAAAAGCCTTGGACGAAATCGAAGCGAAAAAACTTGCGCGCGAAGCAGACCTTGCCGCTGAAGCCGAAAAAGTGAAGGCTGAGGAAGCGGCGAAAAAAGCTAAAGAAGAGGAAGAATTGCGCGCACTTGAAGAAGCGGCACAGCTTGAAGAAATTTCCGAAGAAACAAACGCGGATTCCCAAGCAGAATAAAACAGGGCGAGTTTCGCTTGCAAAACTCGCCCTCCCAAACTAATAACTATTTACTCCTCCCAAAAACTATTCACTATTCATCATTAACTATAAACTATATCTACCTTCCCCGGCGAGCCTTGTCGTCCGGCGTGATTATCGCGGAGACGCTTATTCCGCGCTCGGCGGCTGTTTTTTCCACAAGTTCCTTGGAATACTTTCCGCTGCGACGAGGCGTCGGATGCGGCTCGGCATCGCCAATCAAAATCACTTTTTTCGTAGCACCGCCGCGCCACTTGTAGAAATCCATGCAGGCGAAGAGCGCTTCGTAGACTGCCTCCGGAATGTCGCCGCCTTCCGTTCCGCGGATTTTTATCGAATTCAAATTCTTTGAAAATTCTTCGAAATCATAAGTGAAATCAAATTGTTTTACAGGAAGTCCGCGCGTGTTGAAATTGTCGCCGTAATCGCGATAGAACAAAAGTCCGAAGCGAACGTCGCCGAATGATTTTAATTTTTCCTGTAAATGCGAAATCAATTTTTTGCGGAGAAGTTCGATGTCGTCTTTCATGCTTCCAGTCGCGTCGATGGCAAAAACAACGTCCACCAAATTTTTTGGATCGATCGCGTCAAGCACGGCGGAAATATCGTCGATCAAAGAATCAGGACCTTTGGAATAAATCATCATGTCAGAAATTTCTTTGAACTTGTCGGCGGCAATCGGATTGTAATCGTCCGTGAGCACAACTTCCGCCACATCGTCTTTTTCGTCATCAGCTTTTTCCGCGACTCCTTCGATTTCCACGCGCGGGAATTTCCGCCTTTCCAAATCAAACATATACGGATTGTCAAAGTATGTTTCCGCACCGCCCGAATAGTCGCAATATTTTTTTTCGAACGCGCGAATGTTTATGAAAGTGCCCTTCCCGATTTTCACAGTTCCGTGCCTCCCCCATTCATAGCCGTAGACAATTTCGTCGGGAATGAAAATCAAAAACGCGCGACCAAATTGCGCGTCGCTCTGCGGCGTGGAATCCACAAGCGAGAACGGCGAAAAGCTGCTGTTCTTGTCGAGCACTTTTTCGTCGAGAATTCTGATTTCGTCTCCGTTCACGGAATTGTATTCTTTCGCGCGATAAGCGTAACTGGCTTCTTTTCCCAGCGGATCTTTCGTGGTCTCGGCGAGCATTATAGATTCAAGGCGAGGCTTTTTCCTCACAAAAAGATTGTAGCCGCCTTCGGCTTTTTCTACGCGAATGTCATCGACAGAAATCAGCAAATCAGGATTTTTCGGCGAAGCAAAATCTTGCGAAAAAACTTGCGCAAAGCAAAAAACGGCCGCGAACAGCGCGAAAAAAAATTTTTCCAAAATAACATTTTCGGTTTTTTTTTTTTATAATATTATGATATAATGTTAAATATCGTGGAAACTGAATTTGAAAACATCGACATAAATTCCTTTTTTGACTTGGCGAAAATCGAGGACGAGGCGGACGCGGAAATCGTCGTGTTCACTGCGAAGCAGCGGAAAATGCTCGACACCGTTCTGCCGCATTTGAAGGCGTCCGCTTTGCAACGCTATGAAAGTTTTTCGGCGAGGCTAAAGCATTTGGCGGAACTTGCAAAAACCATAGCGCACTTCCCTTCCCTTTTGGAGCGGCAGCGGCTGATGGGCAGCGAGCGCACTCCCACTTCGCTAATCGACTCGCTTTTGAAGCACCAAAACGAAGGCGACGCGACTCTTCACCTTCCTTCAAAGGCCTCGTTGGGAAGAAGTTTTCTCGTGACGAAAATCCACACTTTCGCAACGCTTTCGAACATCGCGAAAAACATAGGCGAACCGGAAAGCACAGTCCAAGATTTGAAGGACGAGGCTGTAAAAATGATGTACTCGCTTTTGGCGGAAGACGTGTATTTAAATTGCGTCTGCGACAAAACAATGGAAACTGATTTGCGAAGGGAAATGGCGATGTCGCTTTTGCTTTTGTGGGAACATCGTTCCGACGAAGCCATCGACCAAATCGCGCCGGTTTTGCAAAACGTTTGGATTGCCCGCCGAAAACTCGCGCCAGCGTTCGGCACGATGATGGGCACAAGCGAGCTGCTTTTGATTTCAATGCAAATGGAAGAGACTTGGGCGCATTTCATAAAAGAAAGGCTCGGCGATGAAATGGTAAGTCACGCGATGGAAGAATTTCTGTTTGGAATTTCCACGGAGCAGATAAACCGACTTCGCTCGATTTTGCGCGAGCGTGGAATCAAAGCCATCGGGCGCGACGAAGTCTCGGAATTCCTCGGCGTGCACATAAAGACGGACGCAGGACTTGACTACCGCGACTTTTATTCGATGTACACGGTCAGACGCGACAACGCGCGCGCCCGCGCAAGGCTCGGAATTCCAGGTCCGCAAAAAACTTTGGAAGATTATTTCATCCAATTCGTGCTGCAATCAAACAGGGAAAAACAAAAGCGCGACAATTTCGCAAGATAGAATTTAAAAAAATGGAAGCGGAAAAAATTCTTTGCAATTTGAACGAAGCGCAGCGCGAAGCCGTCACCGCGACGGAAGGCTTTGTGCGCGTGATTGCCGGCGCAGGCTCTGGAAAAACTCGCGCGCTCGCCACGCGCTTTGCCTATTTGGTGGAAGCCGTCGGAATCCTGCCGGAAAATATTTTATGCGCCACTTTCACGAACAAAGCCGCCGCCGAAATGCGCGCGCGAATCAAAAAATTTCTCGGCGGAAATTTCGCGGGTCTTGTCTGCACATTCCACAGTTTTTGCGTTTCGATTCTTCAAGAAGATTCCAACGTCGTGGGCTACCCGAAAAGTTTTCTCGTCCTCGACAACGCCGACATCGACGCGATGCTGAGAATCATCTACGACGAGCGCGGCCTCACTTTGCGCGAAAAAACTTTTTCCGACGCGCGAGACATGTTCGAAATGCGAAAGACAAAATTCATTCCAAATTATTACGAAGATTTAATCGCGATTCCGCTTGAAGCATTGAAAGAAAAATATGACGGCGCGAGCGAAATTGACGACATTCTTTTTTACGGATATTTGTATCAGCAGAAAAAAACTTTCGCGCTCGACTACAACGATCTAATCGTTTTTGTGCTGCACATTTTTGAAACAAATGATGCCGTGCGCAAAAAATGGCAGACGCGGCTTGAGTACATCATGGTCGATGAATTTCAGGACATCGACGAGATTCAATATCGCCTCATGAAAACGCTTTGCGCCTATCACAAAAATCTTTTCGTCGTGGGCGATCCCGACCAAACAATTTATTCATGGCGAGGCGCGGACACGAAATTCCTTTTGGACTTCGACAAAAATTTTTCGCCGACAAAGACGATTATTATGAACGAAAATTTTCGTTCCACACAAAAAATTCTTGACGCGGCGAATTCGCTCATTTCCAAAAATAAAAATCGAATCAAAAAAAATCTTGTAGCCGCAAAACGCGCGGAAAAAACTTCCGCCGCACTTCCGAAATATCATCACGCGAAAAAGCAGGAAGACGAAGCGAAATGGATTTGCGAGCAAATTGAAAAATTGCGCGAGGTCGGCGCAAAATATTCGGACTGCGCCGTGCTTTATCGTGTGCATTACGTTTCGCGCAACTTGGAAGAAATTTTTTCCGAAAAGAAAATTCCGTTCACGCTGTATTCGGGCGTTCAGTTTTTTGACCGCGAGGAAATCAAGGACGCGCTCTCGTACTTGCGCCTTTGCGTTTTCGGCGACGACCTTTCGTTCCGAAGAATCGTAAACAAGCCGCGACGCAACATCGGAAGAACCCGAATGGATGCCCTCGAAAAATTCGCAGAAGAAAACTCGGCATCGCTTTTCGATTCGCTGCGCGAGCTTTCAGAAAGGCACGACGAAATTTTAAACGGAACTGGCGCGAAAAAATTCATAGAACTAATCGAAAAATTTTCACGCCGCGCGAACGAAATTCCTGCAAGCGAATTGCTCGGCGCGCTCATAAACGAAAGCGGCTACGAAAAAATGCTCCGCACGGAAGGAAGCCAAACGCGGCTCGACAACCTCGCAGAATTAAAACAGTCCGTCCACGATTTTGAAATTTCTTGCGGCGAAGATTGCGATGCGCAATATTTTTTGAAGCGCGTGGCTTTGCTTCAAGGGCTGGACGCTGGAGGGGGAATCGATGCCGTAAAATTCATGACCGTGCACACGGCGAAGGGCTTGGAATTTCCGCACGTTTTTTTGTGCAGCTTGAACGAAGGCATTTTTCCCTCGCAAAAAACAAAAACGCCATTCGCTATGGAAGAAGAACGCCGCCTGTGCTTCGTTGCAGCAACGCGCGCGAAAGAAACGCTTTGGCTTTCAGAAAGCGAGGGACGAAATTTGAACGGCGGTATCCGATATCCTTCGCGCTTCATTTTTGACATCGACAAAAATTTTTTGGAATACACCTCGCCGCTGTCCGAAACTTTCATAGCGACGGCAAAAAGCGAAATCGAAAATTTCGACCGCCTGATTCAATCTCGCGAACAAACCGAAAATTTAAAAGCAGGCGACGAAATCACGCACGCGATTTTGGGATGCGGAAAAATTCTTGAAGTCATAAAAAATGACGGCGCGTTCCTCGTCAAATTCGAACAGATTTCCACGCCACGAAAAATCCGCGCGAGCGCAGTAAAGCCAATGCAATGACGCAAAAAAAATTTTGCCACCGCACTTGACCAAAATCAAAAAATTCATCATAATCTTTTTGACGGGACTTCCGCAAAAAGGAGGTGAAAAAAATGGCGACGATTCACGTTGAAGATTCCGAGAACCTCGAAAAAGCCATCAAGCGTTTCAAGCGCATGGTGGAAAAGGAAGGCATCATCCGCGAATGGAAAAAACGCGAGTACTACGAAAAGCCTTCTACAATTCTCAACCGCAAGAACAAGGCTTTGGCTCGCAAGTTGATGAAAAAAACACGCAACAAGGGCGGTCATCCAAGCACGACTTATTGAGCGTTGGATGCATCTTAAAGCATTTTGAAAAGGAACTTGCAATGCAAGTTCCTTTTTTTTGTTTCACGCCACAATCCATGTCCTTGGCAACTTGATTTTTCACGCGCGTTTTTCTGCTTCCGTAAACTATCCAGAAATTTCTTCCGACAATTTAATATGGAGTTTTTTAAAAAGGCGCGACCGTATTTTTTTCTCATACTGATTTCTTGCGTCGCGCTGGGCTGCCAAAGTTCCAAGATCGAACAGGAAACAAAGCGCGATTTTTCTTCAGCGAATCTCGAATGGATTCCTCTCGATGACAAATCTGAAATTTTCGTGGCGGAATATTCCGAAAAAAATCTTTTGATTCATTGCGTCAAAATCGATTTATCCGCAGAAAAACTCCGCATAAAAATGCTTCCGCAAAGCGCGGATCAAAAAAGCGTTTTCGTAAAAAAATTCGCGCGCAAAAATTCGCTCGCGATCGCGTTCAACACAACGCCATTTTCCACTCGCGGAAATTTTTTCACCTCGCGACAAATTCCTGCAGGCATTTGCATAAACTCAGGCTCTCTCGTTTCCGAGCCTCTTTCAACTTACTGCGCGCTCGCCTTCTTCAAAAACGATTCGTCCGAAAAAAATCAAGGCGGATTCACGGCAAAAATTTTTTCTTCGCAAAGTGCGCCCGAAATCAAAGAAGCCGAATTCGCGGCGGGAGGATTTTGGCAAATTTTGAAAGAAGGAAAAATCCTGCAATTCGAAAAGATTCGCGACTCGCGTACATTCTGCGGACTCGACAAAGAAGGAAAGACGCTTTTCGTTTTCGCGGTGGAAGGCGAGAACAAAAGGCGAAGCGTCGGAATGACTTATATGGAATGCGCCGAATTCGCGCTGGCAATCGGGATTTCCGACGCGATGGAATTCGACGGCGGAGCTTCTACACAACTCGCAGTGGACGGAAAGTCGCCACTCACCTATTCGAACAAAGTAAAACTTCCCGCGCTCCTTGGTTTTTACTTCGCCGAATGAATTCTGCGAAAATTGTGCGACGCAAACGCTTGTCGCGCGACGAGCCTTTTAACTTTGCAAGTTTTGTCTGCCGCCTGAAAACTATTATTTTAACATTATATATTGACTTTCTGCGAATTTTTGTATATAATATCTGAATATGGCTACAGCAACTTCGCAACAATTGCAATATTATTATGATCACTACAGAGACTCGGAAATCACATTTACAAAGGAAGTAACGAGAACTCTGAGCATCGATTTAAGGCAAATTTACATCAAATGCAACGGCAATCAATGGCCTTGCATCATAAATTCAACGTCGCTCATTCAATGCAAGATTATCGTCGGCGTGAAAGGCGGCGCGTATGCTATGCTTTCCAACAAGGATTCCGATTCCGTAAGCGTCAGCGTGCGATTTTGCTTCATAAACGCCGACCGCCAGTCCGTGCCTTTTTTCGTGAACGGGCATGTGCAGGACATAAAATCCTACATGAATTCGCAGGAATTGGCAATCATAACAATCGCGTTCACGCAGCGGCCGCCGGACGATCTCATCGAAAAATTGGGCGCGATTTTCGACGCGAACATGAACGCAGAACGCCGCAAAGAAGAGCGCATCGTCCTGAATCCCGGAGTCAAAAGAAAATTGGGACTTGAAAAAGAAGAAACGATCGTGCAAGTCCAAGGCGTTCCTCGCCACTGCATTCTGCGAGACCTTTCTTTTTCTGGCACGAAAGTCATAATGATGGGAATTCAAAAATTCATTTTGAACCAGCCCGTAACGCTGCAAATGCGCTTCGAAGATCCCGACGAGCTAATCAAACTTACAGGAACGATTGTCAACGCGGAAGCAATCCAAGGCAGAAAAGACATAATCACCGCCGCGATAAAATTTGACGAGGTAGACGTTCCAATCCGATACAAAATCCGCGTGAACAATTTCCTCGCCAACATGAAGAAATCATTGCTCACGCCGAATCCAAACGCAAAGCCAGTGGCGGAAGCCGAGCTGCCAGAAATATAGGCGAAGGAACAAAATGAATCCCGCGAGCGCACTGGACTCAATCTATTTCATCACGCCTGGCGAAAATTTTTCGCTTTCGAAGGACGCGATGCCAATTGACAAGACGATTCCCCTTCCCATTCAAAAAAAGCAATTCGATTCGCCCGGAAATTTCAAGATGAGCGAACTGACGGCGGAACAAGTGCTTTCAGGAATCCTGACAGTTTTGGCATACGACAGGCACAACGAGCATTTGGACTACTATCGCAGCATTCTGCGGAACGCGCGCCCGAACATAAAGCGCGAGCTTTCCGAAGCGGCGATTCTGAAAACCAAGAACGAGGATTTCGAACTCGCCGAAGAAATCTTTCTCGCGCTCAAAGGATTCGATCCCGAAGACATTGCAATTACGCTCAACATCGCGCTTTTCTTTGACCAGCGCGCGGACAGCTACCGCCGCTCCTGCCTGAACGAGGACGCGGATGCATACGACGCGCTCGCATTGGAAAACTACAAGGCTGCGATGGAAGCCGAGCCGCCCGCGCCCGACGCTTTTTTCAACGCAGGATTTTTCTATCTAAAACAGCGCGACTTTGCAAGCGCGCGCGACGCATTCGAATCGTTCCTCGCGCTCACCTGCGATTCAAAAGAAGAAAGCGAAAATGCCGCCTACAAAAAAGAGCGCGCACAGGAAATCCTCGACGGAATAAAAAATCAAAATATGGACGATGTGCGTTTCAAGAATGCATACGCTCTCATTTCGTCCGGACAGGAAGAAAAAGGGCTTGATGAAATCCGTGAATTTCTGCAGCACAATCCCAACGTATGGAACGCATGGTTTTTGCTGGGCTGGGGACTTCGAAAAATGGAACGCTATGCCGACGCTGAAGCCACTTTTCGAAAGGCGTTGGAAATGGGCGGAAGCGAAAACGCTGAAACCTACAACGAAATTTCCCTTTGCCTGATGGCAAAAGAGGATTTTTCTGGCGCGAAAGAAAACCTTTTGAAGGCACTTTCGCTCGCTCCCGAAAATGCAAAAATAATTTCAAACCTTGGATTCGTCGCGCTCAAAGAAGGCGAAATCGAGATGGCGCGAAAATATTTTTCGAGCATCCTTGAATTCGAGCCGAACGACGCGATTGCCGCGGCGGAACTTGCGAAACTGGAATCCGGCTGCTAGAATTCGGAAGAAGAAATTTAATCCAAAAAATCCAATTCAAGGAAATCGCCGCAGGAAACGCCCGCGCGTGAAAACCAGCCCTGCGGAACTTCCAGCGCGTATCGCACGAATCCGCCGCTTGAAACGCCGTTCAGATTGTACGGCTTCATATCGAAGATGTCCTTGATCTGCCCCTTGCGGTCGATGAACGCAATCGAAAGCGGCGTGGGCGTGTTCTTCATCCAAAATCGCAAAGGCTGATCATCATCATAAACGAAAAGCATTCCAGTTCCATCGGGAATGTGCTTTCGGAACATATAGCCCGAAGCGCGAGTTTCTTCGGTGGAAGCGATTTCCGCACGAAGAAAGACGGACGCGCCCGAGGAAAGTTTTATCGTGAGATCCTTTTTCGGAAGATTTTTGTTTTCCTTGAATTCGGAATTCCTTGCGCAAGAAAAACTTTGCAGGCAAAAAAGAGCCGCCGCGAAAAAAAACAATTTTTGAAAAAAAGCCGTCTTCAAGATTCTTCCTCGTTCGTCAAATTCTTTCAACGCAAAATGAGTCCTAAAAAACAACACACCTCGACAAAGAACGTCGTGATATGAAACATCGCGCACGGATTACAGGCTGTCCAAAAAACGCTCGCGCGTAATTTCGTAGCCGTTCTTTTGCACAAGGGATTGTTGCGCCAACTTTTCGGAAATATTGTTGTCGATGTATTTTATCGAAAGCGGCCTCTCAAGGCTCATCGTAACTTCGTCGTTTTTCCAAACGCTTCGTTCGGGAGAAAAATCTTCTGGCTCGCCGTATTTTTCCACCAGTGTCGTGTAGAGACTGTAGTGGTCGAGCCGCTCCGGATTGAAATTGATTATAATCGAATAAAGATTTTCTTCATAGAATTGAAACCAGCATCGAGTCAAAAATCCGTGGCGTTGCACATTGTCAGAATCAGTTTCGATGAGGACGCGGTTTTCGCCCGGCAAAAGAGAAACGTCGCGGTCGCCAGCATAGCCGAAATCGCTGTTCGCCTTGAGCGCGCTCTTCGCATCATCCAATTTCATTCCAAGCTCCACACCGCCGAATCCCAAAGGAAGCCCTTCGCCGAAAACGAAAAAATCCGCCGCGCAAAAAGCAAGGAAAAAAAATGCAAGCATAAGTTTTTTCATACAAGCCCTCTGTTTTGTATCGGCAAAAAATCGGAACTTTATGAGTTATTGCGCGGCCTTTGAACGGTAGAACGCCGCGCTTTTTATGATGTCCTCGGGGCGGTAGACGACAATCTTTGAATTTACGAACTTCGGGCGAACGAGATTCGTGAATTCGTTTATCGCCTTCGCCTGTTGCTGGCTCGGAATTCCGCACATCGTCGCCAGTTCCTGAAGCGAAATGTTGGTCTGATAGTTCAACGTGGTTTCCAAAGGAATCTTCAACTTTTCGAGCTGGAGCGCGAGCGTATCGACCATTCTGTGGGACAAATCCTGAATCTGCGAATTCGTGAGCTGCCTGTGCTGCGCCCAAAGCCTTTCCGCGAGCATCGTCGTAAGACGCGCGATCATCTGCGGCTGGGTGGTGACCATCTGATCAAAGTTCTTTCGGTTCACCACCATAAGGACGCATTCTTCATGCGCGATCGCGCTGGCGGTGCGAGGCTTGTTTTCTATAAGAGCCAGCTCTCCGAACATATCGCCCCGCTTGAGAATCGCAAGAATCACCTCGTTGCCTTCCACCACCTTGCTTATGGCGACTTCGCCCGACTGAATTATGAACATGTCCGAGCCAGGCTGATTTTCGGAAAAAATCATCGTGCCTTTCGGATAACGCCGCGTAGTCTCGTCGGTCGGCTCGAAGTACACCGCGTGCGACTTGGACTTGAGTTCAATGAAACGAGCCTTCGCGGACTCCACATTCGCGCCATTCGGGCACGACTTTAGATATTGGTAGTACGCATACATCGCGATGTCATATTTCGCGGCCCTGTAATAGAAAGTGGCGACATTGAAAAGTTCTTCCAGCGATTCCGAAGCCACCTGATGCAGCGTGAGATTCGTGAGAACGCTGTTCATCGTGCGCATCCGATTGGCGAAGGTGCGGATTATCTTCATAGCCACAGGAGTATTGTTCGCAATAAGTTCGGGATATTGGTCGCGCTGCACGGCAATCGCGGTAACGTCCGTAATCGCCAAGCAGCTTTCAACTTGAAGATGGCTCGACATGCACGAAACGACTCCGATGAAATCCCCATGCCCGAAAGTCTGTGCCGTGTAGCCGGGAATCGGAATGTCGTTGCTGCACTGGACTTGGCCGTTTTGAATTATGTAAAAACGATCATTGCTGCTCCTGCCTTCCACGAAGAGATAAGCGCCTTTTTTAAAATTTACGAACGAAAGTTGAAGCACAATTTTCTCCAAAACATGACGACCATTTTCCATCGCCAATTTTAAGTCATTAACCACCACCAAAGGTGGTGGCTTGAAATGTGAACCGCTCAAAGCGG
>CAMWIU010000026.1 GCA_947174385.1 uncultured Treponema sp. | reverse complement strand
GACTTAGGCGGCTTCCCGTGGCGGCCATTCGGATTGGCATCATAAAGTCGCCGAGTTTTATTCCCATTTCTTCGGCGTGCTTTTTCGCGCGTTCTTCGGCTTCTTCATGGGAAACAGTGAAAATTTCTTCAACAAAAATTTTCGCACGCTCGAGCACTTCGCGCGTTTTCGCTTCGTCGAGTTTTTTGGGAATGATTTCGGCTTTCGGCGGAACGGAAGGTTCGGTGAACAAAAAGCGCACCATTTCCGCCGCGTCCGTCAAATATTTCAAGCGTTCCTTTATGAGCGGCATCAATTTCATAAGCGCGGCCTTCACTTCTTGGCTCGTCATTTTCATCGAAGAATCAACGCAGAACGGCTCGCCATTTTCTGAAAGCGCGATGCCAGAATATTCAGGACCGACTTTCGGCTTGGGCTGCGGATTTTCGGGATTTATTTCCAAAGCCGCGTCTCCCGTTCCTGTTATGAAAGGCAAAGTCCGTTCGTACAATTCTTCGTCGCTCAAAAGACGAATGTACGCGCCGTTGTAATATTCCAATTTTTTGTAGTCGAATACGGCCGGGGCCTTGTTCAAATGTTCCAGTTTGAATGCCGCCGCCAACTCAGGAAGCGAATAGAATTCCTTGCCTTCTTCGTAAGAGCAGCCGAGCATCGCGACATAATTTACGATTGCTTGCGGCAAATATCCGCGCGCGCGGAATTCGTTCAAAGAAGTTGAGCCGTGGCGTTTCGAAAGTTTTTTTCCGTCTGCGCCGTTCACCATCGGAAGGTGGCAGAATTCGGGATGCTCCCATCCGAACGCGCGATACATCTGCACATGAAGCGGCGTGGAAGGAATCCATTCTTGGGCACGCATCACGTGGCTTATTTTCATAAAATGGTCGTCAACGATATTCGCCAAATGATACGTGGGAAATCCGTCGCTTTTCAAAAGAACAGGATCTGGCGAAATGTCTTCGTTTTTCCAAATTATGTCGCCGAGCAAATGGTCGTGGAATTTCGTCTCGCCTTCAAGCGGAACTTTCAGGCGAATCACATGCGGCTTTCCAGCGTCCAAATTGGCTTTGATTTCTTCCGCAGTAAGATGCCGGCAGTTGCGATCGTAGCCCGGAGCCATTTTGTTTTCAGTCTGAATTTTTCGGATTCGCTCAAGGCGTTCCGCGTCGCAAAAGCAATAGTACGCCTCGCCTTTTTGAACAAGTTCTTCGGCATATTTTTTGTAAAGTTCGAAACGCTCGCTTTGAACATAAGGTCCATACTCGCCGCCTTTTTCGCCGCCTTCGTCCCATTCGATTCCAAGCCAGCTCATCGTGTCATAAAGATTTTTGACATATTCTTCGCCGTAGCGCGTGCGATCCGTATCTTCAAGGCGCAGAATAAATTTTCCGCCCATGGACTTTGCAAAAAGATAATTGAAAAGCGCAGTGCGCACGCCTCCGATGTGCTGCATTCCAGTCGGCGATGGCGCGTATCTCACTCGAACTTCGTTTGACATAATGTTCTCCAAATTTTGATTTTTGTTCAGTATAGCAGAGAACGTGAAAAAAAGCAATAATTAAAATAGGAATGCTAGTATTTGAAAGTAAGCCGCTGAATCGGGCTTGGACCGAGACGGCGGCAGATTTCTTTGTGCGCCTGCGTCGGGTAGCCCTTGTGCCGAGCGTAGCCGTATTCAGGATAGAGCGCGTCGTATTCGCACATGAGCCTGTCGCGCCCGACTTTTGCGATAATGCTCGCGGCCATCACTTGCGGAAATTTCGAATCGGCCTTGACTTCTGCGCGGCATTCGATCGGAACTTCGGGACAAAAATTACCGTCGGAAATTCCTTGCAAATTCTCGAACGCGAAAACACTTTTTTCAAAGCCGCGCGAATCGCAAAAAGAGTCAAGCCGCGAAAGCATGTCGTCGAAGGCAAGGCGCATCGCAAGGAGGCTTGCTTGCAAAATATTTATCCTGTCGATTGTCGCGTGATCCACGGTGGCGAATCCCCAAAGAGCCTTTTCCTTTATGACGGCTTCCGCCTTTTCGCGGCGGGCTTCGCTCATTTTTTTCGAGTCGTTTAAAATGTCAAGCGGAAAGTCATCCGGCAAGATAACCGCGCCCGCGCTCACAGGTCCTGCGAGCGGACCTCTTCCCGCCTCGTCGAATCCAACTATGATTTTTGCGGACGGAGCGCAAAACAATTCCGCGGATTTCATTGGAAAATGTTCTCCGAATCCTTGAGAATTTTTGTCTTTGAATTTTTGTAAATCAATTCATCACTGTTTTTTTGCCGAGAGCCTTGCACGGAAAACCTGTTTTTTTCAAGCGAAACACTCGCTCCGAGGAATTCCGCGATTCGAGCCATACGCGCCGAAGCCTGAAAAAAAGTATCGCGAAGTTCAAATGTGCCGTCATTTACCGAAACGCAAACAGCAGTATCCGAAACGCACAAAAATCTAGAACCTGAAATTTTCACATTCGAACCTAGCGCATTCAGCACCGAAGAATATCCTTGCGCGGTGTTCACGACGATTGTCTTTTCAAGGCTGAGCGCGGAATGCGATAAATTGAATACGACTCCATCTCCCGAAAAATTGCATACGATTTCACAATTTTTGAAAGTGGCGGCCGAATTTTCAAAGACGAACAAATTCGTCAAAGCCTTAGCGGAAGCGCGTGGAATTTTCGCAGAAGAATTTTTCAAAACCTTTTTCATTGTGATGTCGCGAGCAAAGAATCCCGCATTCTTTATCAACATTGCGCAAGCTTCGGGAAAAATGATTTTCGCATCGTCAAATCCAACGAACTCCACATTTGAAGCAAGACTCACCTCTCCGCTTCCCATTTGCGCCTCCCCCTTTACGCAGAAGCGGGAAAACTCATTTGAGTTTACGATTTTTGAAATCTGCGACAAATCCTTGAAAGGCGCAAAAGGCGTTCCATCCTCGTCGGGACTTTGAGAAGATGCATCCACATAAAAATTATACTTGTCTACAATTACTGTTCGTGAAACCGTGGGACTTTTCACGCCGAGCGAATCTTCGGAATAAAATGAAATTTTGTATGCAAGAATTTTTTCCGTGTCCGCGAAAAGCGTGATTTCATCGCCATCGTAAGGCGCAAAAATTGGCTCGGAAAAATTCAATGTGTCGGGACTGGGTATTTCGAACGACAACGAGATTTCAATCGCGTCGGAAACTCCTACGAACAATTTTAGATTTTTCGCGGCACTGGCCGAGACAGCTACATTTTCGCGCGAATAAAAATTTTCCGTACTGAGATGAATTGCAGGAATGTTCGGTGCGCAGCGATTCAATTCGACAAAAGCAAAAAGCGTTCCTTGGTAAACGTCGTCGAAAAAAATGTCGAACGGAATGTTGCCTTCAATTTTATCGCATTCAAAAACGTCAAGCAGAATTTCATGATAAAGTCCATCCGAAACGACGCGCGTCTTTGCAAGCGGCGACGCGGCAAGTTGATATTCAAAAGAAGATTTTGAATCGGAATTTTTTCTGGATGAATTTTCGTGCGCAGAAATTTTCAACGCGCCGCCATATTGCCGATTCACTTCAAGAACAGGCTTCGGCGGCAGAACGATTTTCGTGACAGGATTTTCGGGCGAATAGTCCGCGCTTTGATAGTAAACCGTGTTCTCGACGCTCCTGTCAATCGAAACGAATTCGTTCGCGCTGTGCCACCACGAGCCGTCAAGCGAATAAATCTTTTTTTGATCGGTGAAGACGAGCGTCGTCCAGTCCACGATTTCAAACGGCACTTCGCGGCGCGAAAGTTTCCCGAAGCCGGATGGCATTATGTGGACGACATAACGCCATTCGCTCGAGCCGCTTCGCAAGGAAATCGGCAAAAAGCGTTCGACCGTGGCATTCTTTGAAATCGAGACTTCCCTGCCCCTTTCAAAAATCCTGTTCGAGCCGAAAGCGTATTCCAGCGTAAACGGAATCGAAATTTTCTCGCCGGCGACATATTCGAAAATCGGGACGCTCTCGAACATCGAAAGGAATTCGGCGTGCTCGGGATTTTTCGTTTCGGCGGGCGAAACCGCATATCGAATCACGATTTCGCTATGGGAAAGTTCCTTCGAAATGACGGCGACGCGCAATTCCACGTTGCCCGTAACGTCGAGCAGCACAGGACCGTCATACGCGAAGCCCGAGGCGAGAGGATCAGTGCCCGAAAAAGAATAGTAGATTTCCTCGCCGTCGTTCGCTTCGATTACCAAAGTCTGCGCGTTCGCGAAATTTCCCGGAACGGGATTCACCACCGTGACTTCCGCAAAAAGCGCGGCGGCAAAAAAAGAGAAAAATGAAATTGCGAAAAAAATATTTTTCTTCACCTCACGCTTCCTGCATCAAATCAAAACAACGCGCTTTCCAAAACCGGGCGCAGTTCCGCGTCTTCCTTGAAATAATGCTCTTCCAAATCTTCGCGCGAAAGCCCGACAAGCTCGTGGCTCATATAGTGAATCCATCGGTCTTCATCGGGATTCGATATTTCGAATTTGCGGCAAAAATAATCGGGAACAATCGGCTGCTGTTCCTTGTACGTAAAATGCTTGAAATCGTGCACGACGATTTTCAAATCCTCGCGCGGCACTCCGCGATTCAAAAGAATTTCCGCGAGCGCGTTTATCGTGTTGCCAGTGTCGAAAATGTCGTCAACGAGCATCACCTTGTCGCCGGGGCGCAGGCGTTCGGGCGGATAAGTCCAGCCGTCGATGAGAACCCGGCTGTTGCATTTTGAATCCTGCGAAGTGCGAACGTCGGTGTAGCTCCGCGCGACCACGGCGGCATACATCACAGGCCTTGAGCCTTTTCGCACAATTTTAAAATATTCGCTTATCACGTTCGCCATGTACGCGCCACCACGAAGCGAGCAATAAAGCACGTCGGGCACGAAGCCTTCCGAATATATTTTGTGGGCAAGCTTGAGCGCGTTGTTGCGAACCACATCATACGGCAGAAATTCTTTCGTCATTCTTCCATTATAACTTTGTTAAGAAAAATTTGCAATAATAAGTTTCTTATAAATTGAACTTTCTAAAAATTTGATTTCACCTTCATGCGCGTATAATCAACATACCTCGACGCAAGCATCGGGATATGAAACTCTCCGCACGAATCAAAAAACAAATTCTTTTCTAAAGTCCATTACGAAAGCTTGTCATCGTTATCTTCCGAGCATGCGAGTTTTCAGCTCAGGCTCTCGCTAAAGATTTTTCGCGGCGATGATTTTTTCGCCTTTTTGAATTTTATCGAGACCCTGCCATCGACGCATTCGGCGGCGGCTTCTCCCGAAAGATTCTGCTTGCCTTCGAGAATCATCGTGGCAAGCGGGTCTTCGATTTCCTTCTGCAAAAGCCGCCTCATCGGACGCGCCCCCATCGCAGGATCGTAACCGTGTTCGATGAGGTACGAGCGCGCAGAAGGCTTGAGGCTGAGCGAGATTCCGTTTTCCGAAAGCCGCGCGTTTAAGTCCGCGATCTGCAAATCCAAAATCGCGCTCACCTGCTTTTTGTTCAGCGCGTCGAACACGATTATGTCGTCGATGCGATTGAGCAATTCGGGACGCATGAATTCTTTCAGAGCCTGCATCGAGTTCGACTTAATCTCGTCGTAGGAAAGAACGCCCGAAACCTGCGTGGCAAATCCCGCGCGTCCTTCCATCGTGATTTCTCGCGCGCCGGCGTTGCTCGTCATCAAAATCAAAGTGTTGCGGAAATTTATCTTGTGCCCGAGAGAATCGACCACTTCGCCCTCTTCCAAAATCTGCAAAAGCAAATTGAAAACTTCGGGATGCGCCTTTTCGATTTCGTCGAAAAGCACGACGGAATAAGGATGCGTCCGAACTTGCTCGGTGAGCTGGCCGCCGCTTTCAAAGCCGATATAGCCCGGTGGCGCGCCGACCATTTTGCTCACGTTGAACTTTTCCATGTAGTCCGACATGTCAATTCGGATGAGAGCGTCCTCGCTTCCAAACAAAAATTTCGCAAGGCTTTTCGCAAGCTGAGTTTTTCCCACACCAGTAGGACCAAGGAAAACGAAAGAGCCGAGCGGACGGCGCGAACTTGAAATGCCAGAACGTCTGCGGCGCACGGCGGAGGAAATGCTGTTCACGGCCTCTTCCTGCCCGACCACTTCCTTGTGCAGCTCGCTTTCCATTTTCAAAAGCCGCTCTTTTTCGTCGCCCGAAAGCTGCTCGAGCGGAACGCCCGCCATCAAACTCACGACGCGACAAATGTCGTTTATGTCAACAATCTTTTTTTCGCCGCCGCTCCTTTGCATCCATTCGGAGCGGAATCTTTCGAGGACGGATTTCAATTCCAAAACCTTGTCGCGCACTTCGGCGGCGCGTTCGTAGTCCTGATGCTCGACAAGCTGATTTTTTTCATTGACGAGAGAATTGATTTGTCTTTCCAAATCCGCAACTTCCGTGGGACGCTCGCCTTCTGCGATTTTTTTCTGCGCCCCCGCCTCGTCCAAAATGTCAATCGCCTTGTCGGGCAAAAATCGCTCGGGCAAATATCTGTGCGAAAATTTTATGATCGCAGGAATCACATCGTCGGCATAAATCACGTTGTGGAATTCCTCGTACTTTGATTTCAGTCCCAAAAGAATCTGCTCGGATTCCTCGTCGCCAGGCTCTTCCACGGTGACGGTCTGGAAGCGACGCGCCAAAGCCGCGTCCTTTTCCATATAGCGACGGTATTCGCGAATCGTGGTCGCGCCGATGATTTGGATCTCGCCACGGCTGAGCGCGGGCTTTAAAATGTTCGAAGCGTCAAGCGCACCTTCTGGCCCGCCCGCGCCGATTATCGTGTGGATTTCGTCGATGAACAAAATTATGTTTTTGTTTTCGCGAATCTCTTTCATAAGGCGCTTCATGCGCTCTTCGAATTCGCCGCGATATTTCGTTCCGGCAATCAGCGCAGTCAAGTCCAAATAGACGATTCGCTTTTTGAGCAAATTGAACGGAACTTCGCCAAACGCGATGAGCGCGGCAAGCCCTTCGGCAATCGCGGTTTTTCCCACGCCTGGATCGCCTATCAAAAGCGGATTGTTTTTCGTGCGCCGCGAAAGAATCTGCACCACGCGCTCGATTTCCGCCTTGCGCCCGACGACGGGATCAGCCAAGCCTTTGAGCGCGATTTCCGTTATGTCGCGCGAGTATGCCTTCAAAAAACTTTCGTGCGAATTCTTTCCTTCGCGGCCGCCGACAGTCTGCCTGTCATATCCATGCTGATTGAACATTCGCTTGAAATCCGCGTCCCCTCCCTTCGCTTCAGAATCCCAAGAACTAGGAATTTTTTCCCGCGCTTCGAACGCCGCTTCGCGCACGCTTTCGAATTCCACTCCGGCCTTTTCGAAATACCGGCTCGTGACGCTCGCATTTTCTCGGATCGCCGCAAGCACGAGATGTTCCGTGCCGATGTAACTGTCGCGCATCGAACGCGACTCGAATTCCGCCGCCTCGAAAAGCGTCAAAAGCCTGCGGCTCGGAGGCAGTTCCGAAAAATCGTTCGGACGCGGAGTTCCGCCCGCAAGACTTTTTTCGAGTTCCAATTGAAACGTGAGGACATTGATGTGGACGAGGCGCAAAAGCATATAGCCCACGCCTTCGGCATTTTTCAAAAGCGCGAGCATCAGATGTTCGGGAAGAAGCTGCATGCTTCCGCTTTTTCGTCCTTCGTCTTGAGAGAGCGCAACAACAAGACGCTGCGCACGCGGTGAAAACGCTTTCATAAAATT
Source organism: uncultured Treponema sp. (assembly GCA_947174385.1). Taxonomy (GTDB): domain Bacteria; phylum Spirochaetota; class Spirochaetia; order Treponematales; family Treponemataceae; genus Treponema_D. Next base: position 16,020 of record CAMWIU010000026.1, on the reverse strand, counting down.
TCCAAAATTCTCCAAAATATTTTAATTGCGATTTTGCCAATCCAACGAATTTCCCGACGCGCGAATCACGAGAGTGACATGTCTCTCAACGCTTCCTGAATGACGATCGAGCGAAGCCGCTTTTCCTTGAGCGCGTCGTCCGAAGCGACATCGCTGTCAAAAGTAAAGTCCGTATTCCGCATCAAAAATCCCAAATGCCCGCTTTGAACTTTGTACAAAAGCGACGAAATTTCGTAGTCTTCCACGCCTTGAAAAATTTTCAAATCCACGCCCCATTTTATCGCGGAAATCAAGTCGATGGATTCCCGCAAAGAAATCAAAAGCGAATAGCGCATTGTGGCGTAGGCGCGCAAAAACAAATCTCGCACTTCGGTGAATTTATTATCGGCAACTTCGCCGCGAATCTTTCGCTCGAATTCGCAAATATATTTTCCAAGCGAAGTGATTTCCGCGATCTGATCGATTTCGCTTCCGCTCACGGACTGGCGCGAAGAAATTTGGTAGAAGCCTCCGAGCGACGAGCCGAATTGAGTTCCGCTTCCGAACGAATCCCTTATGGAAAATCCGCGCTCATCGCAGACTTTTGCCAATTCGGGAATTTTTCCCGCGAACGAAATCGAAGGCAAATGCGCCCGAATCGAAAGTTTCATTCCGCTTCCCGACTCGCAAACTTTTGCGGTGAGATAGCCGAATTCATGGCTTGCTGCGAATTGGACTTTTTCCTGCAACTGCATGTCGATGCCGTGCGAAGAAGCGTAAGCCGCATCGCACGCAAGGCCGGGCGCGAAACTTGAAATGCGGACGTGATCCGTGCAATTCAAAAGGCAACTTGAAACGCCGTCAATACGCATCACAAGTCCCGTTCCGAAATTTTCCTCAAAAAGCCCGCGCTCGCGCAAAATGTCCGCGCCAAGCCTCGGCAACGTGGAAAGCATCATCGATTGGTATGCGTCCGCGTCGTCAAAATGATTGAAAGAATCGAAGATTATGTTTTGCACTTGAAGCGCGCCTTCTTCATCGAAATTTTCGGGAAAAGGAAAATTGGCAAGATTCCGCGCGAGGCGCACTCGGCTTGAAACAATCACGTCGTCATTTTCGGCGGCGGAATTGTACCAAGCGTCCCCTCCATTTTTGGCGCGGCTCATCGCTCGCCTTCCTCGCCTTCGTCCGTCAAGCCATGCGAAGTCGCCACCGCCTTTTTTTCAATCGCCAAAAGATAGTCGCGGTAAAATGCCGCCTTTTCGTAGTCCTCGTTTTTTACGGCGGCTTCAAGCTTTTCGCGGATTACGGCGCGGTCGGTCAAAACCGAGCGGAAGTTCGAAAGGCGGCGCGGCATCGAGCCAGTGTAGCGCGAAGTGATTTTGCGCTTGGAAAAATATTCGTCGATTTCGGTTTTGAAAATCGCGTAGCATTCCGGGCAGCCGAGTTTTCCAGTCGCCAAAAATTCCGAACAAAGCTGTCCGCAAACCGGGCACGCGCTGTCGCTCTTCAAAGCCCGCTCGCGCTTTTGCTTGCTCATCTGCTTGAAAAGCGATCCGATTTGCCTTTCGATTTCCTGGCTTCCGGGAGAAATTCCGCAGTTCGCCGCGCACGACTGGCACAAATTTATTTTCTTTATTCCGAGGCGGCTTGTCTGCTCAACGTAAATCACAGCCTCGTTTGTCTTGCACACATCGCAAATCATTTCCACTCCAATTATCTTGTCGTTCGCAAAATCTCAAGCGGACGCTGCTTTCCGGCTTTTCTCGCGGGCAAAAGCGACGCCAAAAGCGACAAGCCCAGCGTGAGAAATCCGATGAAAAACAATTCGCCGAACGGAATCTCGACGGGAATTTCCTTGAGATAATACGCCTCGTCCAAAAGGTGAATTTCCCGAAAATTCATTATATCACCTTTCGCCAAAAAATACAAACCCTGCGCCAAAAAATTTATCGCTTTTTCCGAAAAATGAATCAAGCCGTTTATGTTCACAGAAAGAAAAAGCCCGAGCGGAATTCCGAAGAGAAGCCCTGCGATGCCGCAGGAGATTCCGACGAGCAAAAACGAAGCGGAAATGCCGCCGTTGCTCGCGCCGAGGCTTTTCAAAATCGCGATTTCTCGCCGCCGCTCGAGCACGAGCATTATGAGCGCGCTCGAAATGTTCACGCAGGCGACGAGCACAATCAAAAGCTGGATAAAAACCAAAAGGATTTTCGTGGAGGAAAAATTTTCGTATTGCGCGCGATTCAGCTGATCCCAGCGGTAGACGCGGAACGCTCCGCCCAAGAGATCCTGCACTTTTTTTTGCAGCGAAGGAAGTTCCGCAGAAAAAGCGTCCGCAGTTTCAATCATCACGGCGTTCATAGTTTGCGCCGCGCCCATGATTTTTTTTCCGTCTTCAAAATCGATGAAAAGCCAAAGCGAATCAAGTTCCTGATATCCGCACGAAATCACGGCTTTTATTTTGTACGATGAAATCGAAGGTCGAATCGAAATTGAACTGCGTGAAGAATCCGAATCGCTTTCTTTGCCCGGATTTGAAATAATGTTCACAACGCGAATCGTGTCGCCCGCCTTCACGCCGAGCCGCTCGGAAATTCCTTTTCCAATCAACGCGCCTTTTTCGCCCGCCGCGAAATCCGCGATGCTTCCGTCCTCGGTGAAAAAAAGCTTTTTGTAGGAAGCGTCTTCCTCAAAAACATTTTTCGGAATCGCGCGGAGAGTCACGCCGCATCGATTTTTTCCCGACATCGCCATCGCAGGGCAAGAAATCATCGGATAGGCGACAGAAATTCCCGGAATTCTTTTCGCTGCGAGAGCCGCGTCTTCCAAAAGTTGCGCGTTCTTGGAATAGCACACGGCTTCAAGATGCGAAGACGAAAGCGAGACGAGCCGCTCGGTTATTCCGTTCATCATTCCGTTGGAAATCGTGATTATCGTGACGAGCGGAACGAGCGAAATTCCGATGCACAAAACTGCACCTGCAAGACTTTTTTTCGCGACGCTCATTCCCGACGATTTTGAAAAGAGAATCCGCCTTGAAAACAAAAACGAGGATTTGAAATTCATTTTTACTTTCGCGCTCCGTCGATTTTCTTTTTTTTCAAAACGCCGTCCTCGAGCTTGTAAAGCGTTTCGCCGCGCGCCGCCAAATCCATATCGTGAGTTACGACCAAAAGCGTCTTGCCATAATTTTTCGCCACTTCAAAAAGCAGGCTTCCAATCATCGCGGCGTTGGCTGGATCGAGATTTCCCGTCGGCTCGTCTGCAAGAACAAGGGAGGGGTCGTTCACGAGCGCGCGCGCCACCGCCACCCGCTGACGTTCGCCGCCCGAAAGTTCCGAAGGCAGATGATTTTTCCTGTGCGAAAGTCCAACGTCTTCCAAAAGTTTTTCCGCCTTTTTCATGGCGGCGGACTTTTGCATTCCCGCCATGTACGCCGGCAAAAAAACATTTTCGAGCGCGCTGAAATCTTTCAGAAGATAATGGAACTGAAACACAAGCCCCACAAAATGCGCGCGATATTCCGTGAGCGCATCTTCGTCCATCGATGAAATTTCATTTCCGCCGACATTCACCGTGCCGCCGCTCGCCGTGTCGATGCCGCCCAAAATATTGAGCAGCGTGCTTTTTCCGTTGCCGCTTTCGCCGATGATACAAACGCGCTCGCCATTTTTCACATTGAGCGAAAGACCTTTCAAGACGCGAAGAGTTTCATTTTCGCTGGCGTAATTTTTTTCAAGCCCTTCAATTCGGACAATCACATTTTCATCGCCCATTTCATCCTCCAATTTTTTGCTCTCCATCAATTTTCGTGCAGCACTTCGCTAATTGAAGTGTTCAAAATTTCGCGGCTCGCAGCCCATGCCGAAAACGCCGAGGAAAAAATTCCGAACAGCGTGATGAAAATAATTTCGTGCGCGTACATTCTGGCAGGAATATTTGCGTAAACCGCGAACATTGGATTTTCCGAAAGTGCCGCCGCGTTTTGCGGAGAAAAAATCAGCACGAAAAAATATTGCGCGTAAAAAAGCGCGGACGACATAATCGTAAAAACGCTTTTTATGTTGACGCAAAAAAACAGCCCGAGCACAAGCCCTGCGATCGCGCCACGCAGCCCAATCAAAAATCCGCGCATGACGAAAATATTTTTCACCGAAGAAATTTTCGCGCCGAGCGCGCTCATCGTGGAAATCTCGAATCTTCGCTCAAACACGATTCGCCGCATTGAATTGAAAATGTTTATCGCCACCACGACGAAAATCAAAACCACGAGCAGCATGAGCATATTTTTTTCAATTCGAAGCGCGCCGAAAAAACTTCGATTGTATTCTTTCCAAAGCGAAATTTTCGCGGCAGGAAATTCAAGCCGAATTTTTTTTGCAAGCGCGCTTTCGCTCGCGGAATTTTTCGTCTTGATTCCGTAAATTAAATTTTCGGCATTTTCAGTTTGCGAAGGAAGCGCGACAAAAGCGTAGCTCGAATTTATGTCGGAATATCCTGTGCGAAAAATTCCAGCGACAAAAAATTTTTGCGGGCGCGAAAAAGCTTCCAAAAGAGAGTCGCCCGAATCCGTCGCGTAAAAGTTCACTTCTTCGCCGACGCGCACATCCAAAGAACGCGCGAGCGTTATTCCCAAAACGCACGGCGCAAGAGCCTCGCCGCTTTCGGAAAAAGCCGCGCTCCGCAAATCGAACGCGCCGCGCACAATCTTCGCCTCCCGCGCGAAGCCAAAATCTTTTTCCATCACGTCGGTTTCGATCGCGCGAACAAGAGCCGCGCTTTGCCTTCCGTCCGCGCTCACCAAAAGCGACTCGCTTTCCGTGAACGCCACCGCGCATTCAATTCCGTTTTCGTTCGCCGCGAATTTTTCAAACGCCTCACGTTCTTTCGCGCCGAGATTTTCCGCGCGGACATTGTACGACGAAACTTCCATTATCGCGTCGATGAATTCGCGCTGAAATCCATTCATCACGCTGATTACGATTATGAGCGTCATCACGCCGAAGCAAATTCCCAAAGTCGAAAGTTTCGAAGTGAACGCTTCCGCGCCTTTCAAGTCCACGAGCGAAAATCGTTTCGCGACAAAATAAATCCATCGGAAGTTCGAAGCAAAACCCGAGCGTTTCAATTTGCGCCCCTCCCCTTTCCGTTTGAAAACGTCGAAGAAATTTTCACGCCGTTTTCATAAAAATCGCGGACGACAAATCCGCCGTCAAAATAAGTTGTCTGGACATAATTTTCGCTGTCCGTGTAAACCGTGCGAATTCGCAAAGCCGAATTTTCGTAAAACGAAGTCTCTGAAATTTTTTCGCCAGAATATTTGTTCACGACGCGCTGCGAAAGAACGCGCTTTTGCTTTTTTCCTTGCACTTGAAAAAGTTTCCGATCTTCCTGAAGGACGCGCCCTTCGCCGTCATATTCGTAAGTGAAAATTTCAAACGAATCAAGTTTGCCGTCTCGCAAATTATTTTTTCTGCTCGAGCGGATTTTTCCGTCCGAATTGAAAAAAGTTATCGAAGAAGTTTGCGCGTCAAAATCATTTTCGCGAAGTTCGCTGATTTTTCCGTCCGCGCCAAATGCGTAAGTTTTGCGGCGGCGCATTTTGCTTTGCGCGCTCGAAGATGCGATCTGCCAATATTCGATTTTGGAAAGGCGGAAATTCTCGTCATAAAAACGCCGCTGAAGTTCGCCGTCCGAAATGTTTGTGAGCACGCGATTTTTTTGCGCGGACGATGACGCGGAAAAAATATCGGAGTTCGTTTCGAGCATGCGGATTTCTTGCGACGAAGTTTTGAAAAGCAAATATTTTTCTTCAAGCGATTTTTTTTCTTCAGCAGAATTTTTTTCGAGCGAAGCATTTTCTCCGCTTTCAATGTTCGAAACATTTTCTTCGATTGCGGAATTTTCTTGCGCTGATTTTTCATCAGAAGATTCGGCGACTTGCGCGAAAGAAAAAAACGAGAAAGCCAAAATGAAAAATGCAAAAACAAATTTCATATTCCCAAAAATTCATCCAAATATTTTTCCGCGTTGAATTCCGAAATGTCGTCGTAGCCCTCGCCCGTGCAGACGTAGCAGACAGGAAGGCCGAGTTGTTTGCCGATGGAAATCACCACCCCTCCCTTCGCGCTCGAATCGTACTTTGTGAGAATGAGCGCGTCCACGCCGACGGCCTCGTTGAAAACTTCCGCCTGGCGAAGCGCGTTTTGCCCAGTGGTCGCGTCCACGACGAGCAATTTTTTGTAGCAGCCTTCGTCGGACTTTTGGCGGCAAATGCGATCGATTTTTTCAAGTTCGCGCACGAGGTTTTCCTTGTTGTGAAGCCGCCCCGCCGTGTCCGCAATGACAAGCCCGCCGCCGTGCGCCGCAAGCGATTCCGCCGCGTCGAAAACCACGGCCGCAGGATCGCTTCCCATTTGGTGCGCGACAACGCGGATTCCGAGCCGCTCGCCGTGCATGGAAATTTGATCCACCGCCGCCGCGCGAAAAGTGTCGCTCGCAGAAAGAAATATGTTCATGCCCGTAGCGTTTTTTTGAAGGCGCGCCAATTTCGCGGCACTCGTAGTCTTTCCCACGCCGTTCACGCCAAGAAGCATCCAAATATTGTTCCTGCCTTGCTCCACGGAAAGCGCGCAACTTTTGACATAAGGAAGCAAAAGCGTTTTCAATTTTTTCAAGATTTCGTCCTGCGAAGAAATTTTTTCTTTTCGGCAAATCTCGCAAAGCGAGTCCACGATTTCCATCGCGAGCGCGGCTCCCACATCGCCTTCAATCAGCGCGTCGCCTAAGTCGTCGAAAAAATCTTCGTCCAAAGAATTTTTTCCGACGAACAAATTTTTGATTTTTTGTGCAAAAGACAATCTAGCCATTTTTTCGCCTCCGATAATTTTCAGCAACGCCATTTTAGTTGCTGATTTTAATTGTCCTTATTTTTTCAACAATGAAAAATTTTCGGCGCAAGCAAAATCCGATTTTAATCCGCCTCAATTTCAAAATCCGAATCCTCTTGCAAAATTTCTGCTTCCTCATCCAGCTGCGACGCAGCCATTTCTTCGAGCGCGCGTTGTTCTTCAAGCTCGCGTTCAACTTCCATTTTTCGAAGCGTTTTGCTTTTTATTTTTTTCGCCTTCGACGGAAGGATTTTGTCCACCGCAATCAAATACGCCACAAGTTCGCCGAGCATCCACGCGCCGCAAGCGGAAACAAGCCCGATTCCAACGAACGAAAGATTTCGGTATCGTTCCACATCATCGCGAAGAACATTTCCGTAACCAAGCGAATAGCCGTTTTGATACGACGAAAATTTACCGTAACAATAAAACATAATGGGAAGCGAAAGCAAAAGCGCGCTATAAGAAACGTACAACATCCTGCGCCTTTTGTCGATATTCTTGCTCACGTCTAACACGCGCAAATTCATTTCCAGTTCCGCGCCGTCCGCCATCAAATTCGACGGAATCATCATGAACATCGTTTCGCTTCGCTCGCCTCCTTCCGCGTCCTTGTCTTTTACAGTTCCTTCGAAATATCCGAAAACAGTGTTGCCGTTCACTTTGAGCGGCACTTTCACAAAGTCGCTCGCGCTAGACTCGCCTGCGAATTTTCCGTCGAAAAACATCGTGCCGGGAACAAAGCGGCTCAAAGCCAGTTTTATTTCGCCTTTGGATTCTTCGCGGAAATTCACTTCCACCAAAAATTTGCTCTGCCCGGAAAAGTCGTACAAAAACGTTTCGCGAGCGAAGCCTTCTGCATCCACGGAAATCGAATGAAAGCCTGAGCCAAGCGAAACTTTTTTCGGAACGGGACGATAGACAACGCTGTCAATCGTGAGCGTTGCGTTTTCTGCCGCAGCCTCCGGAAAAATATTGAACTCAAGTTCCACCGGCATCGAATTGGCGATTTTCGGCAAAAGCGCGAACGCGATGTTTTTTGCGATTTGGCGAATGTCGCTCAACGCGCCCACTTCCGTAACGGAAGCAACTTTTTTCGCGCCCGGAAAAACATTGAGTTCCGCAGTCACGCTCAAATAATTTCCATAAGAAATCATCGAGCCGGAGACAAGTCCCGAAATTTTCGCATTGGCAATTTCCTTTGCGAACGCGCGTGAATCCACGCCTTCTTTTTTGGAAGAGTCGCTCGGAGAAAAAAGTTTTTCGGGATCCTGTCCGTAAAGCGAAACTTGCCTTGACTCAGGCTCCCACAACTTTCGCATTTTCCGCGCGCTTGTTATTTTTTGCCGGCTCGGGAAAAATCGCCTCTTCCTCAGCCTTCAAATTCGCGTCAATTTTTTTTTGCACATCGTCGATTTTATTTTCATGCGCCTTGAGCGCGCTTTGATATTCGAACATCGTATAGTTGTTCAAAACAAGCGCGTCGCGCGACTTTACTTCCTTGCTCAAGTCCAAAAAAAGCGAAAGCCGCTCCGTCAAAAGAGAATCCAATTTTTGCGAAAGCCGCTCGTCGCGCAAGACAGTGCGTTTTGTGTCAAGTGAAATCTGCTCCAAAATCAATTTCGGAATCACGGCGGCGGCGGATTCAAGAGTGGCGGAATGTTCCTTGTATTCTTCGATTTCGAATTTCTGCGCCGCAAGAATCCACGCTTCGCCAGACGAATCTTCGCAAAACGCATTCGCGCAGAAAAAAACGAGGATCATCAAATTGAAAATCCATCGCGGAAAACGCAAATCCAAGGAAAACTCCCGCAAGCCGATACACCGAGCGTCCGCCGATTCTAACATTCGCCTGAATCGTCCGAATCTTCCGCATCAAGGGGAAGTCCTTTCCACATGGCGTTCAAATACGCTTCGATAAATTGGTCGATGTCGCCGTCCATCACCGCCTGAATGTTTCCAGTCTCCTCGCGCGTGCGCAAATCCTTCACCATCGTGTACGGCTGGAAAACATACGAGCGAATCTGATTGCCCCACGAGATGTCCTTTTTTTCCGCGCCGAATTTGGCGGTCTCCTTTTCCTTTTGCTCGCGATAATATTCGTAAAGCTTGGATTTCAAAATCGACATCGCCGTGGCTCGGTTCATAAGCTGGCTGCGCTCGGTCTGGCACGCGACGACGATTCCCGTGGGCAAGTGCGTAAAGCGCACGGCCGAATCCGTCTTGTTGACATGCTGGCCGCCCTTGCCGCCCGCGCGGTAAGTGTCCACGCGCAAATCCTCGGGACGGATGTCCACTTCAATCGTATCGTCAAGGACGGGAAAAACATAGACGCTCGCAAACGAAGTATGCCGCCGCGCATTCGCATCGAACGGACTTATGCGCACAAGCCGATGGATTCCGGCTTCGCCTTTGAGATAGCCATAGACGTACTCGCCTTCAATTTGGAACGTAACCGATTTGATTCCGCCCTCGGCTTCGAGAATGTCAACAGTTTCGAGTTTGAATCCGCGACGCTCCGCCCAACGCGAATACATTCGGCTGAGCATAAACGCCCAGTCCTCCGCCTCAGTTCCGCCCGCGCCCGAATGAATCGTAAGGAACGCTGAAGAAGAATCCACTTCGCCTGAAAGAAGACTCATTCGGCTTTCATGCTCGAACTTTTTCTGCGCTTCTTCCAGCTGCTGCCTTATTTCGGATTCTTCGCCCTGCTCGCCTGATTCGATGGCAAGTTCATAAAGAGCCTCGATGTCGTCAATCTGCGCCTTGAGTTCCTTCCACGGTTCGACACGCCCTTTGAGAATTTTTATTCGGCTCATCACTTTTTGCGCGGCCTTCGCATCGTCCCAAAAATTCGGGCTAGAAGTCAGTTCTTCCTGCTCCGCGATTTTTTTGTAAACCGAGTCCGCGTCAAAGACGCCCCCAAACATTGAGAATGCTTTCTTTCAATTCGCCAATCGGCTGCTTCAAATCTTCCAACATAATTTTCTCCTATAAAAATATAATTGCAATTTTTGAAAATTGCAATTATATTTTTAGCGTGCGCGTAAAGCAACTTGTTGCGTCGCGCACAATTTAAATATGCAAGTTCGTGCGAACGCATGAACTTGTCAAGCAAAAAAGTTGACGCTATTTCAGGCAACTTTTTTGCTTATCTCCTAATAAAATTACAATTGCAATACAGTATAACGGAATGCGACGGAAATTGCAAGTTGACTTTTTGCAAAACTTGCAGCGAAATTCCTGCGAGGCGTTTTCAAAAAATTCAGGATCGTTTCGAAAATTCTGCCCCTCTGCGCGAATCAAAATAAAAATCCGCACTAAAACATTTGAAAAAAATTCCGATAATTGAAAAATAAAAGAGAAAAGTTTGCGTCGCAAGTTTCAAAAAATTCGTCGAAAATTCGCGCTGGAGGTGCATGACATGCAAGAATTTCCTGCAAAAAATTCTTCTTCCGCAGAATCAAAAACGCCGGAAGAATTCGGCGAATTGGAAGAAATCTTTGAATGGGAAGACGAAATTGATTTGGCAAAAGAAATTGCGGAAATCGGCAAGGACGACGAGCCTTTGCAAGAAATTTCTTTGAACGAAATCAAAAGCGGCGATAAAATTTCTGCCCAACCCGCCGAAAAAAACGCGCGTTCGTCTGCCGAAAAATTCGACATAAGCGAAGACATTTCGCAGGATTTTTTCGCCGTCAAGTCTTTGAAAAAAAAGGGCGGACTTTTGCAAGCGGCGATTAAATTGAGAAGCATCCCAGGCTTTGACTCAAGCGAACATGAAGAAGCCGCGCTGAATTTTTCCACCGCCGTTCCAAATTTTGGCGAAGGTGGATTTTCCGTAAATGTAAATGAAAAAATCGCCGCGAAAAAAAATTCGCTTTTGGCAAAGGCAATTTCCATCGCGTCCGTTTCTGACGAAGTGATTTGCCAGGGCGAGGACGGAATTTTTTCGATAAACGAAAATCTTAAAATACGCGACGTTTTTCAAGACGAATCTCTCAAAGAATTGGTGGATTCAGTTTTGAAAAATTGACCTTGCCCTTCGCGCGAAATTGTGATAAAATCGTTTTATGAAAATCACATCAAGCCTTATCGTGCGCACTTACGAATGCGATTCTTACGGCCACGTGAACAACGCGGTCTACGTGAACTTTCTCGAATTCGGCAGAATGGAATTTTTGCGCGGAATAAATTTTGATTACAAAGGATTTATCAAAGCAGGATATTTTTTGTACATCTCGCACATCGACGTTTACTATAAGGCGAGCGCGTATTTGGACGACGAACTTTTTGTGGAAGTTGAGCCGATAGAAACAGGCGCGGTGCGCGGAACTCTGCGGCAAACCATTCGCAAGGCAGACGGCACGATTTGTGTCGAAGCAAAAGTAACTTGGGCAAGCGTGAACAAAGACGGCCGCCCTTCGCGCATTCCAAAAGAATTCATCGTGGAAGGACTTCTTCCAGAAAACGCAGAATAAATCAACAGCCTTTCCACACAAAACAAAACGCTTGCGGAGTTTTTCGTCCGCAAGTTCGAAGCCATTAACTCGTCGCGCCGCCCAAACAGCTTTGCATCAAATTCGCAAAAAGATAAATGTTCTTATAAATTCCCACACCCAATTCTTTTATCGGATGGTCGGAAAAACGGTCAAGCTCTTTCCAATTTATAATCACTTCGCCATTGGGCTTTGCGTAATCTTCGAGCAAAGTTTTCGTAGTCTTCGCAATTACGATGAGATTTTTAGTTCCATCGACGCAAAGCTTTTTCGCCTCTTCGTTCAAATCGGAAAGAATCGTGCCGACAATGTTTCGCGCTTCTTTTCCACGATCCACGCTCGGCATGTGATTTTTCAGTTTTACGCCGATTTCAGCATTTTCGGCGATTTTCGCATCGAACGCCAAAAGTGTTTCGCTCGAATCGATGAGCGCGTGATATGCGTTGGACATCGGCGTGGAAAGAGCCTGCGTGGACCATGTGCCGCGCACCAAAACCAAGTCGGAAAATTCGCGCACATCTTTTTTCACGAAGTCAAGCAAAAACGCCTTGTAATAATTCAGCTCGTTCACATATTCGAACGAGCCCACGCTTTTGCGCTCGTAAATCGCGCTGTTAGCGGCAGTGTAATTCGAAAGCCTGTCTATAGAAGTCGTGCCAAAAATTTGTGTCAACAAATCATCGATTTTGTTGTTCTGCTGAGTAGCCGCAATCGAAGTAATCGTTTTTTCCGCGTCGCTTCGAATTTTGTCGATGAAGCCGTCAACAATCGGTTCTTCGGAAAAATTGTATTCAGGAACATATTCGGGATTTTTTGTCGCCACTTGAATCATCATTTCAAGCACGCGAGAATTTTTCACGGCGTTCACGCGATTCACGACTTTGTTCCAAACATTGAGCGTAACTGGCTCAGAACCTTTTATCGACTTGAAAAATTTTATCAAATCGCTCCAATCTTCGCGCTCGGGCAAAACGTAAGCCACGGCTATGAAATCTTTCAAATCTTCGCCGACATATTCGCCGTTTATTTTGCTGAATTCAGGCGTAGTCGAAAACTCACCCTCGTGAAGCGTGGAAGCAAATTTTTTCAAAATGAAGAAAAAGTCGTAAGTGCAAAAAGTTCTGAACATCGCTATTTTTCTATAAAGAGCCTCGAGCTGCGCGATTTTTTCCGTAGTAAAAATCTGCATCATATTTTCGATATTTTTCTGCACCTGCGCCCTTACTTTTTCCACGCTGGAATTTTTCACAGCTTCATTTATGGCTTCTTCGGAAAGCGAATCAAGCACGGCGTGGCTTTTTTCGTCAAGCGAATAATTTACCACCATATACTTGAGGCGGTTTGGATTGTCCTGCGCCATGAACATCGCTTTGGCAGGAAAAATCGCTTTATAGATTTCATAGAGAAATTTGGCAAGCGCGGGCTGCGCCTCATCGTTTTTGTAAAAATGGAATTTTGATTTGGAAAGATTTTTCGCAATCGCCTTAATCTTGCGTTTTTTTTCGGCATCGGAATCATTCGAACCAAAAAACGAGGACAATAATTTTGCGAAAAAACCTTGTGTCTTTGCCATAGTTATATTATCGGCGAAAACGGAAAAAGTGTCAAGACGTGCGTCGGACAACCTTCAACGCATTTTCCGCATGCGGTGCATTTTTGCGCGTCAATCGCCGGAATTCCGTTTTGCAATTTGAGCGCGTCGAATTCGCAAGCCTTTTCGCATTTGCCGCATTTTATGCATCCGTTCTTGCAATTTTTCAAAATCGAAGGCTTGTTGTCGCTGCGGTTTTGGCAAAGCGCGACGGCGATTTTTTTCTGCGCCTCGAAAAACGAAATCAAATGTTTCGGGCAAGCTTTGACGCATTTTCCGCATGCAACACACAATTTTTCGTCGATTACGGGAATTCCTTCCGGCCCGATTTTTATGGCAGAAAATTTACAGGCTGCCACGCAATCGCCGAAGCCCGAGCATCCGAACGCGCAAGTTTTTATGCCGTTGATTGCTTGGACAGCGGCCGCGCAAGTTTCAACGCCCTTGTATTTGCCGCGAATTTGGGCGGCGGCGTTTGTGCCGCGACAACAAAGCACGGCGACTTTTTTTACAACGCTTGCTTCTTTGCCCAAAATTTTTGCGATGGAAGCGGCCACGGAAGAGCCGCCCGGCGCACACAAATTCGGCTCGGCATTTCCAGCGGCCACGGCAGCCGCATAGCCGTCGCATCCTGCGAATCCGCATCCTCCGCAATTCGCGCCCGGCAAAGCTTCGCGCACTTTGAGTTCAGTTTCGTTTACAGGCACGGCAAAAATCTTTTTGAAAACGCCGAGCAAAAGTCCAAGCAAAAAAGCGAGCGCGAACGCCACCGCAATCGTAATCAAAATCATATTCATCGATTCACCTCGTAACCATTCCAAAAAATTCTATTCTTCCAATCTAATTGATAAGTCCTTTGAAGCCCATGAACGAAAGCGACAAAAGTGCCGCCGTTATGAAAAGGCTCGAATTTCCTTTGAGGAATTTCGGCACGTCGGAAACTCGCATTCTCTCGCGGATTCCAGCCATTATCACCATCGAAAGCAAAAAGCCGCCCGCGCTTCCCGCCGCGTAAACGATCGACTGCGCGTAGCCATAACCTTTGGAAATGCAATTGAGTGTTACGGCGAGCACAGCGCAGTTTGTCGTGATGAGCGCAAGGTAAACGCCCATCGCGCTGTAAAGGGACGGCGCGGATTTTTTCAAATAAAATTCCACAAGCTGCACGAGCGACGCAATCACCAAAATGAAAATCAGCGTCTGCAAGAATTTCAAATTGAGCGGAACCAAAACGCAATAATAAATCGGATACGTAACCGCCGTGGCAAGCAAAATCACGAACGAAGTTGCAAGTCCCATTCCAGCAGATTTTCCCGTATCGCTCGTCATTCCCATAAACGGACACAAAGCCAAATATTGCACCAAAATCACATTGTCCACGAGCATCGATTTCAAAAATATTTTCAACATTTCAGGCATTTTTCCTCCTATAAAAAGTCAAGAAGAAAGTTTCAACTTTATTCTTGACTTTTTACGCACATTCGCAACGCAGTGAGAATGTGCATTAAATATGCAAGTTTCCAACGGAAACTTGTCATGATAAGCGCCCGCGCTATTTGTGCGGTGCGTTTATCATTTTTCTCCTACTCTTCTTTCGACGAAACGCAAAGAACCAAGGCAATCATGATTCCGAACACGAAAAATCCGCCGGGCGCGCCCGCGAAAAATCCTATGGCATTTTCTTCGGCGAAAATCTGGAATCCCAAAAGTTTTCCGCTGCCCAAAAGTTCGCGCACCGCGGAAATCACCACGAGCACCCAAGTGTAGCCCAAGCCCATTCCGAGCGCATCCAAAATCGAATGCGCGACATTGTTTTTTGACGCGAACGCTTCGACGCGCCCCATGATGATGCAGTTCACGACGATGAGCGGCAGGAACACGCCGAGCGCGTCCGAAAGATCCGGCAAATACGCGCCCAAAAGAAGCTGCACGATTGTCGTGAACGCCGCGATTACAATTATAAAAACCGGAAGTCGAATCGCGTCAGGAATGAGTTTTCTGAAAATGCTGATTATGATTTCGCTCATCAAAAGCACGAACATCATGCTCGCGCCCATTCCGATTCCGTTGAAAACGCTCGTTGTTACGGCGAGCGACGAACAAAGCCCAAGCGAAAGAACCAAAAGCGGATTTTCCTTTACGATTCCATTCGTAAAAATTTTCAAAGCCTTCATCTAGCTCCTCCGTTTTCTTCGATGTAGATTTTTACGGCTTCGGCCGCGTTTGAAATGAGCGCGCCCATCGTGCGCGAAGTGATTGTCGCGCCGCTGATCGCTTCATAATCTTCGCCCAAAACAAGCGGCTTTTTCGCGCTTGTTCCCGCGAACTGTCCATAAAAAGTCGTTCCTTTTGAATTGCGGTAATTCGCATCGGCGGCCTTTTGTCCAAAGCCAGGCGAATCCGACGTCGCCAAAATGTGAACGCCTGCGATTTGCAATTCGGGAGAAAAGCCCGCAACCAAAGTCGAAGTTTCGTAAGTAGAGCCAGTGATTTTTATCGCAAAGCCCGCGACATTTCCGTCCTGAATCACTTTGTAAAAAGAATCGATTGTCGCGCTCGACTGCGGCAAAGAAATTTTTTCGATTTTTTCAAATTTCTCAGCCTGCGGAAAAATTATTTTCAGCGCGGACTGTTCTTTTTTGAGCGCGTGAGATGCGATTTCGGGAGCAGTAAAATTGTTCACGACGGCAAGCGCAAGACATGCCGCAGACGCATAGAGCGCGAGTTTTATTCCAAGGAGAAATGCGTTTTTCATTTTGCCTCCATCGCGGATTTTTTGTAGCCGTATTTTCGCCGAGTGATTTTGTTCAAGAACGGCGCAAGCGAATCCATAATCAAAATCGAAAACATTACGCCTTCGGGATAGCCTCCGAATTTCCGAATCAAAAATGTGATGATGCCGCAACCAGCGCCGTAAATCAGGCGGCCGGGCTTTGTAACAGGAGCCGTCACATAATCCGTGACCATGAATGTCGCGCCGAAAATGAGACCGCCCGAAAGCAAAGCCATCAAAATGTCTCCGCCCGAAATCCAAGTCAAAATCACGGTCGTCGCCACC
>CAMWIU010000025.1 GCA_947174385.1 uncultured Treponema sp. | reverse complement strand
AGGTTTTGATTTTCAATTTGAATCAGAATGTACGGCGAACGGAGCGCGATTTTCAATTGACTGCACTGGCGCGGAATTGAAAAATGTTTTCGAGCGGCTCGGAGAATGCGCCTTCGCGCCGCTTTTTTCGGACGAAGTTTTGCAAAGGCATTTCAAAAAAATCAAAGGGCAAGAAATTTCGTCTGCGGAAAATTTCATAAACGCGCAAATAAATTCGCGCGTGTTCAAAAATTTTTCTCGGCAAGGTGTCGGCGCACCTTTTCCGCCTTTTTCCGGGCAAAAGAATTTGTCCGAACTTCGGGCAATCGTAAACAGAATTTTCCAAGAATATTACGCTCCGCAAAATTGCGCGATTTTTGTTTCGGGCGCGATCAAAGCGAAAAACGTTTTGCATCTCGCGCAGGAAACTTTCGGAAAACACGCACTTCGCCCGCAGACGGCAGAAAAAAGTTTTTTTCTCGCAAAAGAAATTCCCGAATCCGAAGCGAGCGTGGATTCGAATGCGGACTTTTCGCAACAAGAAAAAAAGTTCGTTCTTTGCGACAAGGATTTTTCTCCCGACTTCGTGCAAGTCGCGGCGCAATTTTCACCGCTTGAAAAAAACAAGGCGAAAATCGCAGCGGAAATTTTTGAAGCAAAAAATTCCGCGCTAAAAAATTCTCTTGTTCAAAACGCCGCGCTCGCAATACGCGGAAGCGATTACGTGAACGCCGCCGCCGCGACAAAAAGAAATCTCAGCCGCGTTGTGTTCCAAACGCTTTTTGAAAAATCCGAAATTCCTGCTTCCGAGCAAATCAAAATTTTTGAAAAAATCATTGGCGAGGAAATCTGCGGTTTTTCAGAAGCGGATGTTGACGCGGCGAAAAAAAATCTATGCGAAGATTTTTACGATTCGATTTCAAATCCGAAATTGTTCATGGAAAATTTCTCGCGATTTTGGACGGACGAAATTTCTGAGAATAAAATTCAAGGCGGAACTTTGCTCGAACAGTTTCTTTCGATTCCAGAAAAAATCGCAGCCGAAAATTTCGCGGACTTGAAATCGGCGTTGCAAAAAAACGAGCCGTGGATTTTCATCCTGCTCAACGATAAAATTCTTTCGCCGCTGAAAAACGAATTCGAAAATTCAGGATACGAAATTGTTTTGCAAAAAGAGCGTGGCGCAAAAGAACAAGACGCGGAAGCGGTGAATTTATCTGCGCACGAAAATTCTTTGCAAGCGGAAATTCCAATATACAATGCGAACTTTGTTTCGCAATCGCGCTCTTCGGAAAAAAGTTTTTTCCTTTCAAACAAGATTCGCGTCACGCTCAAGGAAAATCCGTCTTCAAAAAAATCGGCGGTCGCGCTCTACATTTTTGGCGGGGAAGCGTTCGATGCAGAGACGAATTACGGAATGCAAAGCGTCCTTGCAGATATTTTAGAAAGGAATATTTCGGATTTCCTTGCGCAAAAA
The DNA here is from genome assembly GCA_947174385.1 of uncultured Treponema sp. Lineage (GTDB taxonomy): Bacteria > Spirochaetota > Spirochaetia > Treponematales > Treponemataceae > Treponema_D. The sequence continues at coordinate 23,257 of CAMWIU010000025.1, read as the reverse complement.
ATTTCTCTCGGGGAAATTTCGCGCTCTGCAAAAGCCACAACTTCAATATCGGACACGGAATTTTTGGTCATACTCGAATGCAATTCAAATGAAGAAAAAGTCGCGTTGCAATGTATTGGCGAAGGGCTTCTTTTCAATGACTTTGCTCCGTCGCGGGTGGATCTCGCCTTGAACGCGCGGCGCGCAAAACAAATCTTGCGGGCAGGAAGTCCAGCGTGGCAAATGTATTCCGCAGGCGCAAGGCAATTTTACAAAAGCGCGATCTACCGCTCGCTTTATTCATTGAAGAAAGAAATTCTCGAAAACATAAAATATAACGACGCGCTCGAAGCCTACCAAAAACTTTTGGATGCGGGTCGAATTGAAATAATTGCCGCAGGAAATTTCGGCGAGATTTCAAAAAAAGAATTCGTCGAAGAATGCGAAAGCATTTTAGGCAGTCTCAAAGAATCAAAGTTCAAACGAAAATTTTCTTCTGAGCCGAACAAGGTTTCAAAGACGAGCCTTGCCGTAAAACTCGAGCACACTTTTCTCACCGACATCAGCGCGGACAAAGCAGGACCTCGCCCGGCAGTTCTTGTTCCGACGACAGAATTTCACGATCCTGTTCAATTTTGGATTCGCGCACCAAAAATTTTCGAAGACGATGCCACGATTTTCGACGCGCTGATTTTGGAACTAGAAGCGCAATGCAAAAAAATTGCGGCGCAAAATTTCGCTGGAATCGAAGTGCGTCTTGAAAATCGTTCTGCGCTTGTTTCGTTTGGCGCGATTACTTTTTTCAACGTGAAGAAAATTTCGGACGCGGATTTTATCTTAAAAAGAGCGCTCGAACAATTGCGTGAAAATCTTTTTTCTAATTCAAACGAATCTTCAAACAATGCGGATTCGGATTTTCAAAAAGAAGAATTTTTCAATCAAATGAAGGCGCATTGGATAAAGGCGCGTTACAGCGAAAGTCATAAAAATGCCGAAACGATAGCGCACCTCGCGCGAGAAGCAAGTATTGCGCGACTTTCTGACGGCGAGCCATCAAAGGCAGACATTTCTTTCGTGCGGGAATACGAAACTGTCGCGCTTTGCGAGAATGAGCGATTCCGCGAAATCTGGAAAAAATATTTTGAAGAGCCACCTTTCAAATTATATTCGCTCGATTCAAAAAAATAACGGCGGACACAAAATATGCCCGCCGTTATTTTCGCCGCTTTTCGCAAAACTAGAAGTTGTACGTTCCAGTCGTGATTGAGCCTGCGCCGCTCGTTATCGTGAACTGGATCGACTTTGTTTTGTTGAGGTCGAGCGCGGCGTAGAATTCGGAAAGGCTCTTGACTTTCGTTCCGTTCACCGCCGTGATGACATCCCCCTCCTGAAGCCTGAGCGAAGCCGCCGGAGATTTTGGCTGAACGCTTGTTACCGCCACGCCTTCCACCTTTGAATCGATTTCCAATTTTTTCCGCACGTCGTCCGTGAGGGGAATCGGAATGAAACCAGGCCAAAGCTTCGCGTTGCCCGAAGAGGCTTCTTTCGTGCGCTCCGTGATTTTTACGGTGAGCGAGATTTCCTTTCCGCCGCGAATCACTTTGAACGAAGCGTCCTTGTTCGCGGGAAGGCTTCCCACGTCGCGGACAAGCTGATCCGTGTTGCGAACTTTCTTTCCGTTCAGCTCGATGATGTAGTCGCCCGCCTGCATTCCGCCTTTGAACGCCGGGGAATCCACGAAAATCTGCGAGGCGAACGCGCCGTCCTTGCCTTTCACTCCGAGCGAGTCCTTTACCTCGTCGCCCACTTCGACAAGTGAAACGCCGAGCCAGCCGTATGTGACTTTTCCGTTCGAAATGAACTCGTCGATGGCGTGCTTGATGTTGTTGATTGGAATCGCAAATCCAAGCCCTTGGCTTCCGCCTGACTGCGACGCAATCCAAGTGTTGATTCCGATGACTTCGCCGTAGATATTCAAAAGTGGACCGCCTGAGTTTCCTTGATTTATCGCGGTGTCCGTCTGAATGAAATCGCTGATGCTGCCGATTTGTCCGCCTGAACGTCCGGTCGCGCTGACGATTCCTTCCGTGACGGACTGGCTGTAGCCGAGCGGCGCGCCCATTGCGAAACAAATGTCGCCGGTTTGAACGCTGTCCGAATCTCCGAGCGTCGCGATTGGAATCGAGCCGTCATCGCTTTCGAACGAAACGAGCGCGATGTCCATGCGCTCGTCCGCGCCCACGAGCTTTCCTTCGAAATTGCGGCCGTCGTTCAGCTTTATGGAAATCTCGGTCGCCTTTCCTGCCACGTGATTGTTCGTGAGGACATAATATTTTTTTCCGTCGCGGCGGATGATTACGCCCGAACCAAGTCCTTGCTGTTCGTATTCGCGTTCCTCGCTTCCCTGCGGAATTCCGAAAAATCGGAACGGAAAATCGCCGAAAGGATTCGCGGGCCGAGTTTTCTTTTCCGTGACATCCACTTCGACAACCGAAGGAAGAACCTGCGCCGAAATCGAGCGGAATGCGTTCTGCATCGCTTCGAGTACTTTGAGCGAGTCTTCGGGAACTTTCGCAGAAGGAACTGTGTCCGCGAACACCGTGTTCGCTCCGCGCTGCGCGGAAGGCTTTGCCGCGCATGAGAATGAAATCAGCCCGAATGAAAGGACTGCGGCTAATGCCGTGGTGATTACATTTTTTGTCGTAGTTTTCATAAATGCCCCCTGCCTAAAATATAACTATAAAAAGACGCATCGCATAGTTTTCTGCATCTCTTTTATAGAAAAACTGCGGCAGGCAAAAATGGTTACAATGCGGAGGTGCGCCAGTCAAGCGCGGTGAGAATTTCCGTGTGGTCGGGAAAGACTGCTACGGTGTGCTCTTCGTGCGCGCTGCAAAGTCCGTCCTCGGTGACCACAGTCCAACCGTTGTCCAAAAGTTCCACTTCATCGACACCGAGATTTATCATCGGCTCGATTGCGAGAACCATTCCGGGCTGAATTCGCGGATTCGAATCGCGGCCTTTCGGACTGTTTGGAATGGTGGGATCTTCGTGCACATCAAGTCCAACGCCGTGTCCGCAATATTCGTAGACCACGCCGTAACCGTGCTTTTTGTGCGCGATTTCATAGACGGCTTTCGTGATGTCGCTGATTCGGTTTCCGGCCTTGCAAGCCTGGATTCCCGCTTCAAGGCATTCTCGCGTAACGTCGTCGAGCTTTTTCCATTCGGGACGGACGTTTCCCACAAGAACCGTGTGGGTGGAGTCGCTTATGAATCCGCCGAGGTCGATTCCCACATCGATGGAAACGAGGTCGCCGTCGCGGATGATTTTTTTCTTGGAAGGAATTCCGTGAATCACTTCCTCGTTCACGGAAACGCATGCCGCGCCCGGAAAGTCTTCGCGATACCATGCGGGCTTTCCGCCGTGGGAAGTGATGAAATTCTTGCAAAGGTCGTCGATGTCCTTCGTGGACATTCCGGTCTTCACTTGAGGAATCACTTCGTTGAACATGTCCGCGAGCAGGTGGCACGAGCGGCGGATGCCTTCAATTTGCTTTTCGTTTTTGATTCGTATCATAAAAGTCTCCAATTTTTCGACAGCAAGAAATCGGAATTTCATCGCTGCCAAAACGCAATTTTATGGCAAAGAATAAATCGCAATTATCCTCCGCCAACTATTAATTAATCACTATTAACTATTCACTAAAATTCGCTCCGCTTCGTCATAGCAGATTTTGCTTGTGCGAGCGTCGCCGATCCGCGCGTAGATTTTTCCCATCTTGCGCAATATGAAAGCATCGTCCGATTTTCCCAAGCGCAGTTCCAGCGCATTTTCGTAAAAGTCCAACGCGAGTTCATCGCTGATTTTTCCTTCGACGTGGTTTCGCATGATGTTCCGGAAAAAATCCATAACTTCCGGAAAAAAAAGCCTGAAATATTCGTACTTTTTTTCAAGCTCGATTATCTGGCAAAGGAGCATCGCAGCGTCGTAGTATTCGCCGCGCAAAGAAAGTTCTTCGCTCAAAATAAAGCCGTAGTCCATGAATTCTTCTTTCGAAAACCAATGCCTGAAAGAAAATTTCGCGCGTTCCGTGCGCATGCGCTTGTATTCCAAAACGGCATCCCCTTCCCTTCCATGCATCAAATCGAAGACGACAAGCTTCGCGCGGCTCTCGTCGTCCTCGCGTTCCAAAAGCCATTCGCGGTAGTCCCATGACTTGCGCTTTTTCCGCCTGAAAATTTCCTCGGTCGATGAGTCGAAAATTTTCCTTGACTGCGCGTCGGCGAGAATTTCGTATGCGCGAACAACGCGGCGGAATTCTTCGGAAGTTTCGGGATTTCCCGAAGTGTCGGGATGAAGTTCCTTGACGCGCTTTCTGTACGCCCTGCGAATTTCTGCGAGCGGCGCGCCGCGCTTCACTCCGAGAATTTTGTAGCAGTCTTCCATTTTCGCGCTTACGAGATTCTAAAAAGCTGTTCGATTTTGGGCACGCGGACGACCATCACGGAACAATGCGCGTTCATTATGATTTCCTTGTCCGCAAGCGAAAAGTGCCCGGACGCCGCGGCGTGTCCGAAAGTCCGAGTTCCGCTTCCGCCTACAAGAATCAGTTCCGCCTTGAACTTGTCGGCCGCGCTTATCACTTCGCCCCAAACCGAGCCTTCGAGGAGTTCCGCCTGCGCATTCACGCCCTTTTTCTTCGCGAGCATCATCGCGTAGTCCAAATATTTTTTTCCATCGGCGCGGAGATTTTGCGCAAAATCGACGTTCTCTTCTTCGAGCAAAAAGTGGCTCATAGTGAGGCGTTTGAGAGTCGCCGTATCGACGACGTAAACGAATTTCAAGTTGAGATGTTGTTGCTTTGCCATGAGGATTCCGTACATTGCGGCGCGCGCCGAAGATTCAGAGCCGTTTACGGCCACCACAACATTCTGAACCAAAGGTTTCAGCATCTGTTTTCCTCCTGTGAATTCTTTTTGTTCTTCAACGCCTTGAGCACGAACGTGTTGTCCCTTTCGCGTTCCTCGAGCTGGCTTTCAATGTATTTTTTTGTCTCGCGCGTCTGCGGAATCACCATCTTGTCGAGGGCGTTCACCCTGCGCTGAGTTTTCTTCACCTCGCCCGCAAGCCGCCACACTATCGTCCTGATCGAAGCCATTTCCGTAAGCAGAGTGAGCAGGTCGAAAAAGTCGCACATCACTTCGTCGCAGGAAGAGAACGTTCCGAGCGCGGAATAAAAAAGCTGCTTTTTAGGCGGATTCATCGCAATCGAAGAAAATCTCATTCCGCCGATCGTGACGCTTTTTTCCTCGATGTGGAAATCGTATTTTACGGCGCGAGAAATCTGCTCGATGCGGTCGCCTCCGACTTTCATCAGAACCCGCTTGAGCGCGGCATACGAAGTCTGCGTGGCCTTGTCGATTTTTGTCTCGAGGATTCTGACTCGCTCCGCCATGTGCATCAATTCCATGACGAGGATTTCGCGCTTTTGCTCGAGCAAATCGTAGCCGTTTTCCGCGCTGGAAAGCCGCTCTTTCATTGCGAGAAGGTTTGACTTTGTTGGTGCGATGTTCAGCTTCATTTTTGACTTTGCCTAGGCTTTGCCCGTCTCCGCGTTTTTCGGCAGATATTTTTCGATGAATTCCGGCTTTATGCGCAAAAGCTCTTCGCGCGGCAAAAGCGAAAGCATCTTCCAGCCGATGTCGAGAGTCTGCTCGATGGAACGATCCTCGTGCTCGTCCTGCCCGAGGAATTCCTTTTCGAATCTCGCTCCGAAATTCAAATAAAGCTTGTCGAGTTCGCCCAATTCCTCTTCGCCGATAATCGCCGCAAGGTTGCGAATGGACTTCACTTTCGAATACGCCGCGAAAAGCTGCGACGAAACGTTCGCGTGATCCTCGCGCGTCATAACGCGGCCGTCCTTCGCGATTCCGATTCCGTCTTTCATAAGGCGCGAAAGTGAAGGAAGTCCTGCCACGGGCGGATACATTCCGCGCTGAAAAAGTTCGCGGTCAAGAACAATCTGCCCTTCGGTGATGTAGCCGGTCAAGTCGGGAATCGGGTTTGAAATGTCGTCGTTCGGCATCGTCAGAATCGGAATCTGCGTGATCGAGCCTTCGCTGCCTTTTATGCGGCCGGCGCGTTCGTAGAGTTCCGCCAAGTCCGAATAAAGGTAACCCGGATATCCTTTCCGTCCGGGCACTTCTCCGCGCGTCGTGGAAATTTCGCGCAACGCTTCGCAATAGTTCGTCATGTCGGTCATCACGACGAGGACGTGCATTCCTTTTTCATACGCCAAATATTCTGCCGCCGTGAGCGCGCAGCGCGGAGTGATCGTTCGCTCGATGCTTGGCGCGTCCGCGAGCGAAAGGAACATCACGACTTTCGAAAGCACGCCGCTTTCCTCGAAAGAGTCGGTGAAAAACCTCGCCACATCGTACTTGATGCCCATTCCCGCAAAAACCATAACGAATTGGTCGCTGGAATTCTTGAGCTTCGCCTGCCTTATTATTTGCGCCGCGAGCTGGTTGTGAGGAAGTCCGTTTCCCGAAAAAATCGGAAGCTTCTGTCCGCGGATGAGCGTGTTCATTCCGTCGATTGCGGAAATTCCTGTCTGTATGAAATCGCGCGGATAGACGCGGGCATAAGGATTTATCGGGGCGCCGTTCACGTCGCGCTTTTCCGACGAGACGATTTGCCCGTAGCCGTCGATTGGCTCGCCGAGTCCGTTGAAGATTCTTCCGAGCAAGCCTTCGCCCACGCGAAGTTCCAAAGGATCTCCGAGAAATTCCACCGAAGAAACGTCCAAGTCGATGCCGCTTGTCGCGCCGAAAATCTGCACGACGACAGCATCCTTGTTCATGTCGATTACGCGGCCGATTCGCTTTTCGCCGAATTTGTCGCGGACGCAAACGACTTCGTTGTACGCCGCGTTTTCGCTGCGCTTCACCACGACAATCGGTCCGTCAACAGAATTTATTCCACGATACTCTATGCCTTTCATATTGCCACCTTGCGCTCGCTTTCAAGCGACGAAACGTAGAGCCGCTCGATTTCTCCCATCTGGCTTTCGAGATGTCCTTCTATTTCCTTGATTTTTTCGAGCGCGGAATTTTCCACGCTGCCTTTTATTCGCATGATTTCCTCGCGCACGGGAAGCGACGCCACTTTGGAAAGAGGCGCGCCGGCCTTTACGACGCGCTCCGCCTTGTCGTAGAATTTCATTATCAACGAAAGGATTTCAATCTGCTTTTCAGGAGCGCAGTACGAATCGATTTTGTCGAAACCGTCCTGCTGCAAAAATCCGCTCTTTATCATTTCTGAAACAGTGAGCACGAGACGCTCCACGTCGGGAAGCGCGTCCGGTCCGATGAGACGCACGATTTGCTCGAGCCGCTGTTCGGCTTTGAGAAGGTCGAGCGCGCGCTGCCTTATCGAGAACATTTTCGGATTGTGCGTCTGCCACCATTCCTTGACTTCGTTGGCATATTCGGAATACGAGTCGATCCAGCCGATGGCGGGATAATGCCTCGCGTTCGCCAAATCGCGGTCGAGTGCCCAAAAGCATCGAATGAAGCGTTTCGTGTGCTGAGTGACAGGCTCGGAAAAGTCGCCGCCCGGAGGCGAGACCGCGCCGATTACGCTGACGCTTCCTTCTCCGCCGCAAAGCGGATTTACGCGACCAGCCCGCTCGTAGAATTCCGCAAGGCGCGTCGGCAAATACGCGGGAAATCCTTCTTCGGCGGGCATTTCTTCAAGGCGGCCCGAAAGTTCGCGCAAGGCTTCCGCCCAGCGGCTCGTGGAATCCGCCATGATCGCGACCGCCATTCCCATGTCGCGGTAATATTCTGCGAGCGTGATTCCCGAATAAAGCGAAACTTCTCGCGCTGCCACGGGCATGTTCGAAGTATTCGCGATGAGAATCGTGCGTTCCATAAGCGAGCGTTCTGTTCTAGGGTCGATGATTTCCGGAAATTCCGTGAGAACGTCCGTCATCTCGTTTCCGCGCTCGCCGCATCCGATGTATATGATCAAATCCGCGTCGCACCATTTCGCAATCGAATGCTGCGTCATCGTTTTTCCAGTGCCGAATCCGCCTGGAATCGCCGCCGTGCCGCCTTTCGAAAGCGGAAACAAAACGTCGATCACGCGAAGTCCCGTAATCAAAGGCTCGGTCACGCCGAGCTTTCGCGAATACGGACGAGCGCGGCGCACAGGCCAATATTGCGCGAGCTTTATTTCCTCGCCGAGTTCAGTCACGGCGATTTTTTCGTCCACAGTAAAAGAGCCGTTTCCAAGGAATTCTTTGAGGACGCGCCCGCGAGTCTGAGGCGGAACCATCACCTTGTGCAGAATCGAGGAAGTTTCCTGAACCGTTCCCAAAACCATTCCGGGAAAAATCGGCGTGCCTTCCGCAATTTCATTTCCATTTGAATCCTTCGCGGCGTGGAATTCCCATTTTTTTTCCAAATCGAGCGCGTCCGCGCGTTCTCCGGCCGCAAGAAATGCGCCCGAATTGTCGCACATCGTTTTCAGCGGACGCTGGATTCCGTCATAAATCGTGCCGACAAGCCCAGGTCCAAGATGAAGCGAAAGAGGCATTTCCACGCATTCGACTTTTTCGCCGATGCGAAGCCCTGTGACATCCTCGTAGACTTGAATCGTGGCCTGCCCTTCGTTCTGGCGAATGATTTCGCCCATGAGATGATTTTCGCCAACGTTCACGACATCGTAAAGTCCGCAGCCTCCAAGCCCTTCGGCAAACACAATCGGACCTGAAACGCGCGTAATTTTTCCAGTTATCATATTTTCCTCAAATTATCGCCAAAAAGTTTTTCCGCCAGCTCGCCGTAATGTTTGTCCTTGAGTTCGCTCACGGCTTCTTCCAAAGTGAGGCGGCATTTCACGCCTTTGTCCTCGGATTCCAAAATCACGCCTTCGTGGAATTCGATTCCGCTTTGCGCCTCTTCGCCGGAAAGCGCGAAGTCGATTTTTTCGGCGGACAAAAGATTGTCCTTGAGATTTTTTTCAAGCGATGCTCGCGCCAAATCCAAGTCGAATCCGTAGACTTTCGCGCGGAATTTTTTGCTTGAGAAAAATTCCTTTTTCGCCAAAATAGGCTTGAGCGAAATTTCAAGGCGTTCTTCCTGCGAAAGCTTTTTGAAATATTCGTTCAGCGCGGAATCCACGCCTTGCGAAATAAAAGAGACCAAAAATCTTTGGCATTCGAGCGGAACGGAAGCGCGCAAGTCCTTTTCGCACTTTGCGACTTTTTCCGCATAGAATTTCTCGCGTTCGGCTTTCGCGGCTTCCAAGCGCGGCGCGACTTCCGAAAGAATTTTTTCCGCCTCGCGCCTCACCGCAGAAAGAATTTTTTCCGCTTCCTTTTTGGATTCGGCATGAATTTCCTGTTCGAGAATTTCAGTAGACCGCAGTTCTTCCATAATTATTCCAAATTTTCCTAAATGTGTATTCCCACCGCCTCGCGAATCGACTGCGTGAGAGTTTTTCGTCCCGCCAAATGTCCGCCGATTCCGGGAATTTCGACGATGAGCGGATAAGCAGCTCCTCGTTGCCATTCCATGACTTCTTCTTCAAGCAGCATCGAAATTTCTTCCGTCAAAATCAGGACTTTCGGGCGTTCCGCGTTCGCCGGGGCGGAAACATTTTTGTCGAGGAAATTTTTTCCCGTAGCGCGGCTGAACGCTTCGAGGGCTTCGGCACGGTTCACCGCGACCGCCCCCTCCACGCCAACGAGCGCGAAGGCGAGAACGATTTCTCTCTCGCCGATGACAAAATACTGCACGGAAAGCCTTGGACTATCCGAGAATGATTATGAGCAAAGCCACAAGGAATCCCCAAAGGCAGATACCTTCGGCAAGTCCGACGAACGGCAAAGCCTTTCCCGAAAGCTCCGAGTTTTCGCTCATCGCGCCCATCGCGGCAGCACCGATTTTTCCGACCGCCATTCCACCAGCGATGCACGAAAAGCCCACCGCAAGACAAGCCGCGATGTACTTGAAAGACTTCGAGTTGTCCGCCTGCTCAATCACCTGCTCTTCCGCGCTTTCGGAAGAAGACTGGGCGAAAATCCCTGCCATCGCGACGCAAAACAACGCCGCCGCCAAAACGAAAATTTTCTTGTTCATAAGAACTCCTATAAAAAAACAAGAGCGATTTTTGAGAATCGCGACTGTTTTTTTACCGCGCGTTTGCAATGAAATGAAAACGCGCGGTAAATATCGAAGTTTGCAACGCAAACTTTGAAAACAGGAACGCCGCGCCATCTGTGCGGAGTTCCTGTGTAACGCTCCTTATATAAAAAAACAACTTCAATTCACGCCGAGCGAGAATTTTCGCCGCGTTTATTTTCGATAGATGAATTCATACGCCTTGAATTCCCTTCCAGTCTCGCCGAAAAATTTCGAAAAGAATTCATAATATTGCAAACGAATCGCCTGAATCGCGACAATCATTCCTTCAAGGACAATCACAATCGCATTTCCGACGATTCCGATTGCCAAAGCTCCCGCGCCTCCGACCAATTCCATCATCGTGCTGATGATGAATCCGAGCACGGCATGCGCCAAGGCGAACGCGCCCACGCGCAAAAAGCTCACCGAGTTCGAAAGGTACGTGATGATTGTCTCCAAAAGTTCCACCACGGCTTCGATCACCGCCGCGCCAAAGCCGTTTTCCATCACAGGCCTTTCGCCTTCCACGAGGCGCGTGAAAACTTCGCCGAACGCGCAGAAGAAAAGCGACGCGCCGATTATGATCCAGTCATAAAGCGCGACTGCATGGCCGAACGCCGCCACGCGCACCGCCAAAGCCACGACATACCAAAAGAAAATCGCGCCAGAAAGTCCGCCTTTTCCGAAAAGCGCGCGGCCGATTTTTCCACGCGCGAACGCATTCACGATGCTTATCAATATTCCAGCCGAATTTATCACGAAGCCCACGGCGATCGAAAAACCGAAGAACATGAACATTCGCCTCACGGAATTCGGATCGGACTGCGGCATCATCGGCAAGATTTGATTTCGCGGCTCGCCGAAAAGTCCAGTCACGAAACGCTCGAACGGCTCAAGCAGAGTTTCGGTCGCGAAAAACTCGCCTGTGAGCAAGCCCATCACTATGCTTGAAATTCCAATTCCAATGAAAATCGGTGCGAACTTGTTCCAGCCGCTGACTTTCACGGCATTCCGCGCCATGAGAATTCCCGCGATGAGAAAGACGAGTCCTTGTCCCGCATCGCCGAACATTATTCCGAAAAGCAGCGTGAAGAACACCGCGACAAAAGGCGTAGGATCGATCGTGCCGTAGACTGGCGAGCCGTAGCTGAAAATCATCCTGTTGAACGCGCCCGCGAATTTCGAGCGAGTGAGGCGAACCGGAACTTTTTCGTTTCCCGAGATGATACTCGGCACTTCCTCCGGCCTGTACTGCCGAACCGAAACTCGATGCGAAGTGAGCGAGTCGATTTTCTTCATAAAATCGGCGGAATCGGAAAGCGGAATCCAGCCCGTAAGCCTGTAAACCAATTGCGTGGATTCGAGCAGATTCTCCGTGTCGCGAAGCTGCGCGCCGAGCGAAAACGAAGCCAAAAGGCGCAGGATTTTTTCGTTGTGAGTTTCGGTGAAATTCGTGCGCTCAGTTTCAAGTTCGCGAATCTTCACACGACCTTCATCGCGCTGAGTTTTAAGAGAAGCCAAAACTTCGTCAGGAATTCCCTTGAAATCCTGCGGAATTTCCATTTGCACAAAGCCGAATTTCTTGAGCTCCGTGTCGAGCGCGAACCGCCCTTTTTTGCTCGAGGCTGCGAGGATTCGCGTCTTGTCGTCGCCGAGCGGCACTACCACCGCGCGTTGTCCCACGGCGAATTTCAGTTCGTCGAAAACAGCGGGATCGATTTTTCCGATTCGCAGCGAAAGGAAAGAAAGCCGCTCGAGTTCGCCATAAGATTGCTTGAGATTGCTGAACGCCGAAGCCTCTTTGTAGGATTCTTCGACACGCTTGTAATTTTCGCGCTCCGCCGCGTCGCGCTTTATAAGGCTGTCGAGCGAGGAAATTATTTTTTCCGCTTCTTCAAAATCTTTTTCTTCGGGCAAATTCGCTTCTTTTAAAGAAACTTCGCTGTCGTCGATTCCCAAAAATGCGCGAGCCTGATCAAGCCGGACGAACATTTCGCGCTCACGATTTTTGTTTGCGGAAGCCGTAGTCCGCAGGGAATTTTCCTCGCTTCCCAATTGATTTTGGAACTGGAAATTTCCGCTTTTTCCCAAAAACAAAAGCACATTCGAAATGTCTTCTTTGAGAACCATCAGCTCAACAAGGCACATTCGCGTCGTTCTTGCCATATCCCACCTATCTTATTCCAGCCGCTTCCATCGCGGATTCGGCCTCGACGTTCAAACGCAGGGCTTCCACCGCCGCGCGTATATTATTGAGTTCGTTCAATTTCATAAAAAACCACGAAACCAAAACCACGGGCGTAAAAGGCTGCGAATGGAAAAGCCTGTTCGATTCCGCGAAAAGCTCCTTTCTCGCAGCGTCCTCCACCCAGCCCGGATCGATCGTCCATATCGAGCCTTCTTCATGCGCGTTCAAAAATTTCGCATATTTCCACCCCGCCCAATCTTCATAATGCTCGGGATTTTTTTCCAAAATTTCAATGGCATCGTGCGCAAGCAAGTCGTCCTTTTTTTTCGAAGAATCCAAAAACATTATGTGCTCCAAAATTTCATCGGGCGACATCTTGTAAAAAACTTTGAGACGCAATGTCCACGCCACATTCTGCATCGCGTATTTTTTCAAAATCAATTTTTCGACGCTCTCGCGCTCGAAAACGCCGAGACGCTCCGCCGCATTCCACAAATCTGAAACGAACTGCCTGTCAATCTTCGCGTCCAAAAACTGCTGCTCAGAAATTTCCGGCTCCTTGTCATACCAAGAAAGCGGCGAAAACGCGGTGATTTTCTTTATCGAAGGCCAAGCGTCATAATTCAAAATATTGTAGGGCGCGATGTTTCGAAGGCTCGGACGCTCCGCCTGCCCCATCGCGGCCGCCGCTCCAAGCGACTTCAAATTCGAATAGTCGAAATAGCGCAAAAGAAGAATCGCCACTTCGTCAGGCTTGTCGTACATGTCGAGCAATCTCTTGTATTCGGAAATGAAATTCGCGCCAGCCTCTTCTTCAAGCTGTTTCGCCAAAAGCATTTCGGGAACGGCCGGAACTTCGGTTTTCAAAACGAGCGACCAAAGTTCCGCAAGCGAGCGCGGTGCGAAAAGCGAACTTGCGCGGTGGCCAATAAAAGACCGCGCCAAAATTCCGCTCGCCTTCGCGTAGACATAAGATTGAGCGCCTGAACGTTCCACCACACACCTTCTTTTCTTTTATAGGACAGATTGCAAAAATTTTTCGAATGCGTCCGTGTCCTTTTTGGTTTCGGAAATTTCGTCCTTGTAGGAAGCGAGCGCGGAAGAATGCTCCGCGTTGAGTTCCTGCAATTTTTTCTCGCAATTTTCTTCCAAAGAGGAAACCATTTCCTTGAACTTTGCATCGAATTCAGAATCCGACTGCGCACGAGCATGGGCGAGGATTTTGTCGGCCTCGACGCGAGCTTCGGCAACGAGCGCGCTCGCGCTTTCCTCCGCCTCAAGCAGATTCGCAATGAGATTTCGCTCTTCACCTTCCATCACAAAGACTCCTCCGCTTCGCAAATCATTTCAAAAAGCGAGCGCGCGTTTTCGGCCTTGAGAATTTTTTCGCGGATTTCAGCATTGTCCAAAATGAGCGAAAGTTTGCGTATCACTTCCAAATGGTCGGAAGCGTTGCCCTGCGCGAAAAGCAGCATAAAAACGATGTGCACGGGCTTTCCGTCAAGCGCGCCGTATTCTATTCCAGCAGGGCTTATGCCCACAGCGAACATATCTTTTTTCACTTCGGAACAAACGGCATGCGGAATGGCGACTCCGGAAACGACTCCCGTAGACATTTTTGCTTCGCGCTCGAAAAGCCGATCCAAGACCGCCGCGCGATCGAGAGTCTCGCCTCCCCGGACGAAAATCTCCACCATTTCCTCAAAAAGTTCGTCTTTGTCCACGCTCTCCAAATTCATGCTGATGAAATTCGGATTGAAAAACGTAGCCAACATTATATCACCTTCATTCAAAATTTCGGTAAAAAATTCGACGCAAAAGCAGGCGAATCCATGCCGGGCGGACACCGCCGCCAAAAAATCCTTCGCGCGAAATTATTTTTCGTCGGGCAAGGACTCGGCTTCCGAAGCCTCCGCCGCGCCGTCCTCCGTGTCAAGGTCGTTCCACCAATTTTCAACGCCCGCGCCGCTCGTGTCCACGCTTTCTTGGACGGCAGGAGAAAGTGTCGATTTCACCGCAGGCTTTTTGTTGAGCCGCGCGATCGAAAACGCCGTGATGATAAAAAGCGCGACCAAAACAAACGTGGTTTTGTTTATCACGTTAGCAGAATGCGAGCCGAACGCCGCGCTGCCCGAACCGCTCAAAAGTCCGCCAAGACCGCCGCCCTCGTCGTTTTGAATCAAAACCAAAAGAACAAGCAAAACGCAAATAATCACAAATGCGACCATAAGGACAACTTTTATAGCACCCATAAAAACTCCAAGTCAATTAAATCTAGGCACCTCGAAAAACCGAAGTTTTTAGAGGTTTTCTCTACAAATTCAAATTATAATGAAAAGAAAAAAATTGTTCAAGCGAAAAAAATTGTTTTTCCACAAAAAAATTCGGCAACAAGTCAGAGGCTTGCACAAAAAATGCCGGCAGCACAAATTTTCCGCGCCTTTTTAAGAACGCGGAAAGCCTTTTGGATTTTTAGATTTCGCAAATCGGAACGAAAGTCTCCGCCTTGAGCGAAGCGCCGCCGATGAGTCCGCCGTCAATGTCGGGCTGCGCGAGCAATTCTTTCGCGTTGGAAGCCTTCATCGAGCCGCCGTACTGGATTATCGTTTCCTCGGCGACTTTTTCATTGTAAAGTTTCGCGATGTAGCCTCGGATGAATTTGTGGATTGCCTGCGCGTCTTCGGGAGTGGCGGTCTTTCCAGTTCCAATCGCCCAAACAGGCTCGTACGCAATCGTCACGCGCTTCATCTGCTCTTCGCTCACGCCCGCAAGTCCCGCAGAAAGCTGGAACGCGCAGACTTGCTCCGCCTCGCCAGCCTCGCGCTCGCTCAAAAGCTCGCCGATGCACAAGTCCACTTCGAGACCGGCGTTCAAGGCGCGGCGCACTTTCTTGTTGATGAGCTCGTCGCTTTCGCCGATTTCATGCCGCCTTTCGCTGTGCCCGAGAATGACGCAAGAGCATCCGATGTCCTTGAGCATTTCCGTGGAAACTTCGCCGGTATGCGCGCCGTTTGCAGTGGCAGCGCAATCCTGCGCCGCAAGGATTATGTTCGAGCCTTTTACGACTTGCGCCACCGCGTCCAAATAGACGAATGGAACTCCGATCATGAACTTGTTCGTCTTGCCCTTGAGAGCCGCGACCAAGTCCTCCGCCAATTTTACCGCTTCCGCCTTCGACGTGTTCATTTTCCAGTTTCCGGCGATGTAATGTGTCCGTGCCATAAAATCCTCCGTAAATTTTATTTTCGAAAAGTTTTCCAAAAGGAATTTGAAACATTCTAGCAGAAACGGCGCATTTTGTCAATGGCGGAATTTTTGGAAGAAGAAAAACCGATACGCGCAGGACAAATTTTACAGGCAAAAACTACGCGGCGACTTTCGCGTAGTCCGCGACAAAGACTTCAGTCGCCACGGAGCAGACTTTTTCGATGATGGACTCAAGCCTTTGCATGACCGAATCAGAAAAGACCTTCTCGCCGCACAGCGGGCATTCCTCGCACGGAACATTCCTGATGATGACGATACATTCCTTTAAATCGACCATATAAGTGGCAGTAGCCGGCTCAAGCGAGCCTTTCTTGCAGAAAAAGCATTCAGACATTCCTTTGCCTCCGTGTCCGCAGATTGGACTCAAATCTTTTTGTATCAGGGAAATACGACGTTATGATGAAAAGCGTCTCGCAGTTGATTCCGACAACAACATGCAGAACCGCATTCATGGCAGTGCGTCCAAAAACAAGGCAGCTCGGATGCGGAAAATCATTAGGATACTCCTCGATTATCTCGCCAGTTTTCAGACAGTTGATGACATCCGCCCTTTTTATGCCGCGCTCGTGCATCTTTTCGGCGGCGTGGACAGACCATTTTATTTTACCTTCCGCGCAGAGCCGCCGAATCCGCTGTATTTCCATTAAATTTCACCACTGAAGCCGCCGACAAGTCGCGACTTTTCTTTGTACTTGCCGTCAATTTCTTCGAGGATCGACTCCTCATATTCAAAAAGTTCGTCAGAACACGGCGTGTTTTAAATAAAGAACTTCGTGTTTTGGGAAAAACACGAAGTTCTTTTTCTTTATTTTGTCGCCAAAACCGCGATTCCAGGAAGCGTCTTTCCTTCGAGGAATTCAAGCGACGCGCCGCCGCCCGTAGAAACGTGGCTCATCTTGTCCGCAAGGTGGAATTTGTTCACCGCGGCCACGGAATCTCCGCCGCCCACGACAGTCATCGCACCACGGCCGGTCGCCTCCGCCACGAGTTTCGCGACAGTTTCAGTTCCCTTCGCGAACGCTTCGAATTCGAAAACGCCGACAGGTCCGTTCCATACAATCGATTTCGCAGAGCCGATGACTTCCTTGTAAAGTTCGATTGTCTTAGGTCCTACGTCCATCGCCATGAGATTTTCGGGAATGTCCGTTCCGTCAACTGCGACGGGCTTCGCGTCCGGGCTGAATTCTTCCGCGCCGACATGGTCAACAGGAAGAATGATTTTCGCGCCTTTCGCCTCGGCATCGGCGAGCAATTTTTTCGCAGTGTCGATGAAATCATCTTCGACAAGCGACTTTCCGACAGAATGTCCTTGCGCCTTGAGGAACGTGTACGCCATTCCGCCGCCGATAACGAGCGCGCTCGCGTTTTTGAGAAGCGATTCGAGCACGGCGATTTTTGAAGAAACTTTCGCGCCGCCGATAATCGCGATCATCGGCTTTTCAGGATTCGTAACCATCGGCTGGATGTATTTCACTTCCTTTTCCATGAGGAAGCCGCCAACGCTCGGCACTGGCATGAATTTCGCAATCGACGCTGTGGAAGCCTGGTCGCGGTGCGCCGTTCCGAAAGCGTCGTTCACGAAAATGTCTCCGTAAGACGCGAGCTCTTTCGCCATCACATCGCGCTCGGCAGAATCCTTGGAAGTCTCTTCTTTATGGAAGCGAACATTTTCGAGCATCGCCACAGATCCTTCGGGAAGCGCATCAATCGCACCTTTCTGTCCGAGAGCGTCTGGAAGGAAGGTTACAGGCGATCCAAGCTTTTGCGCGAAATATTCTACGACGGGCTTCATGCGGTTTTTGCCGTTGATGAATTTTTCAGAATCGGCATCAGTCCACGGCTTTCCCGCCTTCTCTGCTTTTTCCTGCGCCTTTTTCACGTCCTTTTTCGGATCACCCAAGTGGCTCATAAGCACGAGGCTGCGCGGCTTCTGCTCGATGATGTACTTGATGGTAGGAAGCGCCGCCATAATTCGCGTGTCGTCTTGAACTACGCCGTCTTTCATCGGCACATTGAAATCCACGCGCATGATGATGCGCTTGCCCTTGAGGTCAACGTCTTTTACAGTCTTAATCATTTCGTTCTCCTTGAGAAGTTGAATTTGAATTCATTTAGATAATAATTATATCACAAAGCGCGAATTTTTTCAAGGGAAATTTCAGGCGCGAAAGGACAAAAAAAAGGAAACCGCGGATTTCCACGATTTCCTTTTGCGGAGAAGCCGACTTGAACGGCCACGGCTTTCACCACTAGCACCTCAAGCTAGCGCGTCTACCAATTCCGCCATCCCCGCAAGTGAGAATAGATTAGCAGAAATCAAAAAAAATGTCAAGAAGAAAAGCGAAAAAATGAAGAAAAACTTTTTCGCGAAATGGTTGCACTTTCTCACAGGTCAATTACGCCACCCAACTACTCACTACTAACTATTCATTATTCACTAATCACTATCAACTATAAAACCCGCCCGGCTTTTTTTGGAAATGGCTGAATTCCATCGTGAACGAGGCGCGGCCTTGCGTGGCGGAACGGAGCGTCGTGGAAAATCCGAACATCTTCGCCATCGGCGCTTCGCAGTGAATCACTTCGCCCGACTGCTTGGAATCCTGCCCGAGAATCATTCCGCCGCGCTGAGTCACGCAGCTCATAGCGTCGCCGACGAATTCTTTCGGGCATGAAATTTCCACGTCCATCACAGGCTCGAGGATTTCAGGTGCGGCGTTTTTGCACGCCTTGTCGAACGCGGAAACCGCGCACGCTTCGAACGCGAACGGAGTTGATGTGAGTTCGTCGTATTCAATCGCGGTAACTTTTACGGCAGTGTCCGTGCAAGGATATCCGTATTCGATTCCGCTTGCGAGCGCGTTCATAAAGCCGCTTTTTACGGCTTCGAGAATTTCGTCCGGAATGTTCGCAGTTCGCGCGACGCACTCGTAGCTGTTTCCCTGTCCCGTCTCGCGCGGAGAAACTTCCACCGTGATTCCGGCAGTGTTTTCCTTTCCTGCAAGCACGCGGCTGTATTTTTCGCTCACCGCGCTCGTTGCCGAGACCGCTTCTCGATACGTTACCTGCGGCGCGCCCACCCTTGCCTTTACGCCGAAATCGTCTTTCATTCTTGTGACGAGAACGTCGAGGTGAAGCTCTCCCATTCCGCTGATGATGAGCTGCCCGGTCTCCGAATCTTCCTTGTGCGTGAACGTGGGATCTTCGCGCGAAAGGATTTCCAAAGTCTCGCCGAGTTTGTCGCGCTCCGAAATCGAATCAGGCTCGATGGCGACCGAAATCACGGGCTCCGGAAATTTCACGCTTTCGAGCAAAACCGGAAATCCCTCGCTTCCCAAAGTGTCGCCGGTCTGCGAAAGTTTCAGTCCGATGAACACGGCGATGTCGCCCGCCGAAACGCTTTCCATCGGCTCGCTTTTGTCGGCATGCATTCTCAAGATTCTGTTGACGCGCTCGCGCTTTTTTTTGGCGATGTTAGAAATCTGGCTTCCCGAAGAAATTTTTCCCGAATACATCCTCACGTAGCAAAGCGGGCCCATTTCGCGGTCGTACTGAATTTTGAATACGAGAGCGAGCGGCTGCCCCGATTCCTTGCACGGAATTTCGACTTTTTCCTCGCGATCTTTTTTCGAATGAATTCCCTGCGCCGGAGGAACTTCGTCGGGCGCGGGCAAATATTCCACGATCGCGTCCAAAAGCGGCTGAACGCCCTGATTGTGCCGCGCGCTTCCCATCAGAAAAGGGACGAACGCGCGCGAAATCGTGCCGCGCCTTATCGCAGCCTTAAGCTGTTCTGCGGAAATTTCCTTTCCTTCAAGATAAAGTTCCGCCAAGTCGTCGTCGCTCGAGGCCACGGCATCGACCATTTTTTCTCGCCATTCTTCGAACTCGGCCTTGCGTTCTTCCGCGATTTCGGAAAGCTCGAATTTTTCGCCTTCGCTTTCGGCATTCCAGCGGATTTCCTTTTGCGAAATCAAGTCGATCACGCCTTCGAATTCCGCGCCCTGCCCTATCGGAATTTGAAGCGCGACGCATTCCACGCCGAATTTTTCGTGGACATCTTCCATTGAACCGAAAAAGTCCGCGCCGATTCTGTCCATCTTGTTCACGAAGCAAATTCGCGGCACGCCGAAAGTGTCCGCCTGCTTCCAAACGGTTTCCGTCTGCGGCTGAACTCCGTCCACCGCGCAAAGCACGCAGACCGCGCCGTCGAGGACGCGGAGCGAACGCTCGACTTCCGCCGTAAAGTCAACGTGGCCGGGCGTGTCGATTATGTTGACTTGGAAGCCGTTCCAATATGTCGTGGTGGCCGCGCTTTGAATCGTGATTCCGCGCTCCTGTTCCTGCGCCATCCAGTCCATCGTGGCTTGCCCGTCGTCAATCTCGCCAATCTTGTGAATTTTTTTCGTATAGTAAAGGATGCGCTCCGTGGTCGTGGTCTTGCCAGCGTCGATGTGCGCCATGATTCCGATATTGCGCATTTTTTCCAAAGCCATAATTTTCTCCTATAAAAACTCCTGCAAACAAAAAGCAGTATAGCAGAATCCGCCATTAAATGCAAGCAGGGAAATTTGGAGGGAGAGCAATATTGCAACACAAATTATTTCGCAGAACGCGACTTGTTTTTGTGCAGTGTTTTTCAGAGCGAAAGAACTTGCGCTTTTTCCTATTGTAGTTTATAATAAACAAGTTTTGTTTTAACGGAATTTTGGACAAGGAGGAAAAGCCGATAATGAAAACCACTGCGCTGATTATGGCGGGCGGACGCGGCGAGCGTTTTTGGCCGAAAAGTCGAATGAATCTGCCCAAGCAATTTTTGTCGCTCACAGAAGATTCACGCACGATGATACAACTCACGGTGGAAAGAATTTCGCCGCTCGTCGCGATTGAAGATGTCTTCGTCGCCACGAACGAATCTTACAAGCAGCTCGTGCGAAAGCAGCTTCCCGATTTGCCCGAGGAAAACATTTTGTGCGAGCCTGTCGGAAGGAACACAGCCCCGTGCATCGGGCTTGGCGCGGCGCACGTCCAAAAAAAATACGGCGACGCAGTGATGGTCGTACTTCCGTCCGATCATCTCATAAAAAACAATTCGCTTTTCGCACAGATATTGAAGGACGCGGTGAGCCTTGCGGAACAAGACGAAAATCTTGTTACAATCGGAATCACGCCCGAGCATCCCGAAACCGGATACGGCTACATCAAATTTGATTCTGGGAAAAAAGCGGGCGGCGCGTTCCGCGTGGAGCGTTTCGTCGAAAAGCCTGATTTAGAAAAAGCGAAAGAATACGTCGATTCAGGCGAATATCTTTGGAACAGCGGAATGTTCATTTGGAAAGCGAGCACGATTCTTGCCCGCATAAAAGAATTCTCGTGCGAAACACATTCAGGCTTGATGAAAATAAAGGACGCGATCGGAAGCGGCGACTACGAAAAAATTCTTTTCGAAACTTTCAGCGCGTTCACTTCGGAATCAATCGACTATGCCGTGATGGAAAAGGCGACGAAGCCTTCCGCGAAAAGCGGAGCGGTGTTCACATTCCCCGGCGCGTTCGGCTGGGACGACGTTGGCTCGTGGCTCGCGCTCGAACGCCTCAAGAAAACCGACGAAAGCGGCTCTGTGATAGAAGGAAACGTCGTCACGGTGGATTCAAGCGAAAACATAATCCAAGGCGGAAAAAAACTCATCGCGGCGGTGGGCTTAAAAGGCATGGTCATCGTTGACACGGACGACGCGATTTTGATTTGCCAAAAGCAAAGCGCGGGAAAAATAAAAGGCGTTCTTGAAAAGCTCAAAAACGCCGCGCGCTCGGAATATCTATGAGGCTTGCGATCGACTGTCGGATGAGCGGCAAAAGCGGAATCGGCGCGTATTTGGACAACACGCTTCCAACGCTCATCGAAGATGTTTGCCGCGATTCTGGCGGACGCGCGCTTTTGCTCGGACTTCAGCAAAAAAAGTTCGCCGAGTTCAAAGCGCGCAAAATCGCAGGCATTGAAAAATGCGAGCTTGTTTCCTGCACGACAAAAAATTTTTCCTTGAAGGAAACGTTTTTTTTTCCGCTTGGAATCTTGAAAAAAATAAATTCCTGCGACGCATATTTTTCGCCATATTGCAACATTCCGGGAAACGTCCTTGGCGGAATAAAAATTCCTGTTTTCAGCACGATTCACGACATCGTTTTTTTGGACATCCCGCTCGCGGGAAAGTTCGGAACTTTTTTGAGAAAAATGTTTTACATTCGCGCCATAAAAAAATCCGCTGAAATTTTCACAGTCTCGAATTTCAGCAAAACGCGGATTCAAGAAAAATTGCGCTGCAAAAAAAACATCACAGTCACATACAACGGCGTTCCGAATTTGGGCGAAGCTAAAGAAACGCCCGCGAAAAAAAACGAAAAGACGGACACGATAATTTTCGTGGGAAACATAAAAAAGCACAAAGGGCTCGGAACGCTCGTCGATGCATTCTCGAAATTTCGCGGAGAACTTTCGCGCGAAAATTTTTCTCCCCTGCCCCGGCTTCTGATCGTCGGCTCGAAAGAAAATTTCCGCACGAAGGACACTGCCCTCGAAAAGATGATTTCCAAGGGCGAGGAAAATGGAATCGTTTTTACAGGATTCGTTCCGGACGCGGCTCTCAAAAATCTGATTGAGCAGGCGCGGATTTTGGTGCAGCCCTCGCTTTACGAAGGCTTCGGCATTCCGCCGCTTCAGGCGTTGTATTGCGGAACGAAGGCCGTGATTTCCGACATCGATGCGTTCAAGGAAATTTACGCCACGTTGCCAGTGTTTTTTTTCCATGCTGGAAACGCGGACGACTTGGCGCAGAAAATGCGCGAAACTTATTTCGACGATTCGCCCCTGCCGGATTTCGAGCGAATATATTCCTATGAAAAGTCCGCGAAAATAATTTTGCGCGCGATTCAAGAAAAAACAAAAGGCGGAAAAAATGAAAGTTGCGATCATTCATGACTGGCTTGTGAACTACGGCGGCGCGGAGCGCGTCGTGGAAGAGATTCTCAAAATCTATCCCGAAGCGGACATTTTTACATTGGTGCACGACAAGAAAAAAATGCGCGGACATTTTTCGAACATAAAAATCCGCACATCCTTTGTCCAAAAAATTCCGTTCGCCACGCGCCTCTACACGAAATTCCTTTCGCTGATGCCGAAGGCATTCGAATCGTTCGACCTTTCGCAATACGACTTGGTGATAGCAAGCTCGTCGTCGTGCGCGAAAGGCGTGATCGTTCCGCCCGAAACTCCTTTCGTGGCGTACATCCACACGCCGATGCGATACGCTTGGGATTTGTTTTTCGACTACTACAAGCGGAGCGGCGCGCTCACGCGGATTTTCATGAAAGCGCAAATGCCGAAAATCCGCCTGTGGGATTTTGTCTCGTCGCAGCGAATCGATTCGATCGTGTGCAATTCATCTTACATCGCGCGGAGAGTGAAGCGTTTTTGGAATCGCGATTCGAAAGTAATTTTTCCGCCAGTCGGAACGGAGCGGCTTTTTCCGAACGGAAAGCCCACCGAAAATTTCTACGTCGTTTTCAGCCGCCTCGTCGCGTACAAAAGAATTGACATCGCGATAGAAGCATGCGGCGCGCTCAAAAAAAAT
>CAMWIU010000024.1 GCA_947174385.1 uncultured Treponema sp. | reverse complement strand
AATCGTGGTGAGCGTCGTCATCAAAACGGGGCGCAATCGGCTTACCCCCGCCTCGAGGCAAGCGTCGTACATTTTTTTGCCGCGATCGATCAAAAGATTCGTGTAATCCACGAGAATGATTCCGTTGTTCACGACGATTCCTACAAGCATAATCAAACCCACCGCGCTCATCATCGAAATCGCCTGCCCCGAAATTTTGTAGATGAAAACGACTCCGACAATCAAAAATGGAATCGTGCACAAATTGATGAACGGCGCTTTGAAACTTTCGTAAGTACCCGCCATCACTCCGAACACGAGCAAAATCGCCATAAGCGCGATTCCGCCGTAAGCCGCGCCTTGTTCTTGCATATCTTGCCACGAGCCTTCATAGGAAATGAAAACATTGTCCGGAATGATGAACGACGCGGCAATTCCGTCTTTGATTTTGTTTTCCACATCGTAAGCGTTCACATTTTCTACAATCATATCGGCGGTAATCGTAACGCGCCGCGTCTGATTTTCGCGACGAATTGTCACAGGCCCAAGGCCTTTCACGACTTTCGCGAAATTCGCCACGCTCACTTTTCCGTTCGTTCCGTTCACATAAATCTGTTCCAAATCTTCCGCCGATTTTCTGTCGCCCGGACGATACGCGATTTTAAGATCGTATTCTTTTCCTGAATCACGGTAAGTCGTCGCATTCACGCCGTTTATCGCATAATAAATTTCGCGGGCGACTGTCGTAACGTCAACGCCGAACGAATACGCGCGCTCGCGGTCGATTTCAATTTCCACTTGCGGAACGCCTTCTTCCGTGTCGATGGTCACTTCGCCCAATTCGCTGATTCCTTCCATCACCTCGCGGATTTGGGAAGAAACGCGCAACGCGGCATCAAGGTCGTCGCTGCGAACTTTTATCTTGATGTCGCTTCCTGTCATTTGCCTTCTGCCGCCTTGATCAAAATTGAAACGCACTCCGGCGAAGTCCGAAAAATGCGCGCGCAATTTTTGCTGAATATCTTGCGCGGTGTCAATTTGTTCCTCGCTTTTTGGAAGCTGAATTTGAATCGAACCTTTGTACGCGGTGGCATTTCTGTTTCCCGTTCCAACGCTGACAATCAAATTTTTGTAACCTTTCACTTCGTCGTTCACAATCTGTTCGAGCTGATCCATGACTTTGGTCGTTTCTTCGAGCGTAGTTCCGATGGGAAGCGTGACGTTCAGGCCAACGCTGTCTTCCTGTCCGTTCGGCATCATGTTGATTGTCATCGTGGGAATGAGCGCGAACGCCGTAATCAAAACCGCGACGCAAATTGTGATTGTTATCACGCGATTTTTGAGCGCGGCGGCAAGAACATTCCTGTAAATTCCAGTGAGCGCGTTCATCGGAATGTCGAGAATCGCGTAGAATTTTTTCAAGAATCGGTTTTTCACCGGCTTTTCTTTTCGGTTTGTGAGAGGAAGAAATTTTCCCGCCAAAACCGGCACGAGGAAAACCGCCACGAAAAGCGAAGAGACGAGCGCGATTACGACGGTGAAAATAATTCCCTTGAACATTTGTCCCATAAAACCAAGCTCGCGCATATAAAACAAAAACGGAATGAAAACGCAAATCGTCGTGAGGTTGCCGCTTATTACCGACATCACCATTTCGCCCGAGCCGAGTTCCGCCGCCACCATCGCTTTCGCGCCGCGCGTTCGATAGACGAAAATATTTTCAATCATTACGATCGAAGCGTCAACAATCATTCCGACTCCCAAAATCAATCCAGTGAGCGTCATCATGTTGAGCGTCAGTCCCGCAAAATTCATGCAAAGCATAGTTATGATAATCGAAAGCGGAATGCTGATTGCGATGATGATTGTCGATTTGAAATTTTTCAGGAACAAGAACAAAATCAAAACCGCGAGAATCAAGCCTTGCGCCGCGCTTTCCAAAAGCGTGTCGATTGTCTCACGAATCGAATCCGTGGTATCGCGGATGATTTCAAGGCTCATATCGCCCGGAATTATTCCACGAATTTCATCGAGCTTTTTGTAAACCGCATTCGCGACTGTCACGCTGTTTTTGCCGGATTGTTTCGTGACGCTGATGTAAACGCCTTCCTGCCCATTGATGTAGACTTCGCTGCTTTTGTCCGCATAGCCCATGTACGCCGTGCCGATGTCGGAAAGCCGAACCGCGTAGCCGTTTTTCACTGCGACTACAGTGTTGTTCACTTCTTCAATGCTAGAAAATTCGCCGGTCGTGCGAATAGAATAATCTTGCGATCCTTCCGTGATTTTTCCGGCTCCCAATTCAAGGTTTTGGCTCGCAAGGCTTTGCGCGACTTGCATCATCGTAAGTCCATACGCGGCAAGGCGATTTTGCGAAATGTCAACGCGGACGATTTTGTCGCGTCCGCCCGAAACGCTCGCTTCTGCCACGCCTTCGGTTTGCGCAATCAAATCGCAAATCGTGTCGTCGGCGATTTCACGAATCTCGTTTTGCGGCCTGTTTCCGCGAACGGCAATCCGCATAATCGGCATCGAGTCGCTGTCCATTTTGAAAATCGTCGGAGCGTCGGCATCGTCCGGCAGGCGGCGGGTAACGCGGTCGAGCTTGTCGCGCACATTGTTCGTGGCGACATCCAAATCAGTTCCATAGTTGAATTCAAGCCAAATCGAAGAGCGACCTTCCGAAGAAGAACTCGTGAGATTTTTCAAACCGCTCACGCTTACGAGCTGCCCTTCCAGCAATTTCGTAACGGATTTTTCCACCGATTCAGGGCCCGCGTTTTCGTAAGTCGTGAAAACAGAAATGTAAGGACTGTCGATGTCCGGCATCAACGCAATCGCCACATCTTTGAGAGTGAAAATTCCAAGAATGCCGAGAAGCACGAAAACAATCAGCGTGAGGACTGGATGGCGGAGCGTAGTTTTTGTTATGCTCATCGGCTCGCCTCGCTCGAAATGTCCTTGATTTTCGCGCCGTCGCTCAAAGAAGTTTGTCCTTGAATTACGACGCGCTCGCCTTCCTTAAGCCCGCTGATGATTTGCACAATGCCGCCCACGTTTTCCCCGAGAGTCACTTCGCGCCGTTCCACCGTCGAATCGCCTTTGACGACATAGGCGAAAAATTTGTCGTTGTAAGTCACGAGCGACTGCACAGGCATTGTCACCGCGCCCGAATAATCTTTCGTGAACAAAATCAACTTCGCGAACATTCCGGCGTTGATTCGAGAATCGCGAGAATCAAAATGCAAAATGATTTGCTTCGTTCGGCTTATTGAATCCACCACCGGCGAAACTCGCGTAACCGTCGCATCGAACAAAACGCCGGGATACGCTTCGACCGAAACTTGCGCTTTCAATCCAGTTTGCAAAAACGAAACGTAGCGTTCAGGAATGTAGGCGGTAATTTGCAAATTCGAAATGTCGCCGATTTGCGTGATTGCGCTTGTAGTCGAAACTGTCGTTCCGTTTTTTATAGGAACCGTAATTATGCTTCCTGAAATCGGCGCGTACACCGGCGAACTGTTGTACCTTTCACCGGGGCGGCTCGGGTCGATGTACGCGATGACTTGCCCGCGCCGAACTGTCGAGCCGAGCATCACTTCCGTGGAAATGACTTTTCCGGAAGTGTCAGGAAAAACCGAAACCGAATTCTGAGATTCGATTTCGCCGTTCGCCGAAATGAAGCCGTGCAAAGTTTCTTCGCGAACAACTTGAGTTATTACGGAAAATTCCGTGCTTCCCGCGCCGCGTCCTTTTCCCTTTGGTGCGGAATCTTTTTTCTTTCCGAACGTGAACGCCCACAAAATTATCGCGGCGCACAATACCAAAAAAATTACCAAAACGATTTTTGCTTTTTGTGATTTCATTTTTTCACAACTCCATCAATTACTGTTTTCATTATTTAAAAGCGTGCCAAACGGAATGCCCAAATTATTTTCCAAATTCAAAATCGAAGTCGCGATGTTGTAAGCCTGCTGCTTGAGACTCAAGCGCGCGTTCTCAAGCGAATTTTGCGCCGAAAGCAATTCAGTATAATTGCGAGTTCCGCGACCATAAGCTTCTTGCGTCATTTGATAAGTGCGTTCGGCGAGCCTTTCGCTTGCCTGCAAAGTTTGAAGCGTCGCGGACATTTGCTCGATGCTTTGTATCGCACTTTGAGTTTCCACTTGGACGCTGGTTTTCTTGTCTTCAATCTGAAGCTGCAAATCTTTGATATTGTCTTTCGCCGAAGAAATTTCGAGATTCTTTCTGGACCACGGAAAAAGTCCGTCAAGAGGAATGTTGATTGAAAGGCTCAATCTGCCGCCATCGTTCGGGCCGCTGCTTCCGGCGACAGGAGTTTTTATCCAAGTGGGCTGATAGCTCCAGCCCGCGCTGATTGTCGGGCCATAAGCCGAAAACCTCGAAGCGAGCAAACTGTTTTTCGCGATTTCCAAATTCTTTTCGAGAGCGGCGAGTTCAAAATTTTTCGCGTCGCTGCCTTCGACAAAAGAGCGCACACTTTCATCCTTGCCGCTCAAATTGGGCTTGAGAGAATTTATTATTTCGTCAAGATTTCCGCTCAAAACAATTTGCGCGTCCTGCTCCAAACCTAGCATCTGCTTGAACAAAGCCAAATTCTTGTCATGCGTGATTTGCGCGTTTTGCAAAAGCGGAATGTTTCGCTCATAATTCACTTGGCTTGAAAGAACGTCAATTTCGCTGATTGCGCCGCGCGAATATTTGCGCTGATTCGTTTGGTACAATTCGCGAGTAGTTTCGAGATTTTGTTCTTGAAGTGAAATGTTTTCTTTCTGATAAAGCAAAGCGTAAAACGCCGAACGCACATTCATTTCTATCGAACGTTTCGCCGTTTCATAAGAAAGCTCGCCCGCTTCGTAGCGCAACGCGGCGTTCTTTATGTCGGAATACAAATTTGTCGAAAGCGTTATTCCGATGCTTGCCTGAACGTAAGCCGAATAATTTTCTGCAAAATTTTCGTTGTTTTTGGAAAATCCCCCGCCCACGGAAATCGCGGGACTTACGCTGTTCCAAGAAGATTTTTTCGTGCGCGCCGCCGCGTCAAATTGAATCTGACTTCGCTTGAGAGAAATATTATTTTCCAGCGCCGTTTGAACTGCGTCTTGAATCGTTACGACAATTTTTGGATCAGCTTCCTGGGAATGTACGACGATTGAAAGAACGGTTGCAAAAAAAACAGCGGCAAAAATAAACCGCAATTTCATAAAAATGCACTCCTATTCTGTAAAACCAAAAATTCAGGTTTTTGTTACTTTATTTTCGGAATTTTGAGAATGCGCCGCACACAAAGCCAAAGCCGCAAAAAGCGCGAACGCAAGTCCACGCTTCTGCCTAATAAAAAAATCCGAGAAAAGCATACATTGAAGAAAACAACAAAAATGCCCTTAAGTTACATTTTGTTGCCGCCAGCGCAAGGCCTTTATGCGGACATCAAAGTTTACCAAGCAAGCCTAAATGAGAATGCGCCAGAAGCAAGTTTGTCTACAAAGTCCCAGCCTATTCCAAATGTCAAGTTGATGATTGCAAAGTCGAGACAGAATCCGCCGTAAACTTGCGGAATGATTTTCCAGCCATCATAGCCGCCGCTGAACTCAGTAGGAAGAATTCCCCAATTTTGCAAATTGCCGAGGTCGCTCTCGTTACCATCAAAAATAGAATTCCATTGCGCGGTCGCGCTCCAATTCACTTCAGACTTCGTATAAGCCACTTTCGCTCCGATGTACGGAATAAAGAAAAGCAATTTTTTCGAAAGTTGCGCCTGCAAATATGCAGTGTGATTTTTGAAATTCAAATTCGCATTCGCTTCTTCACTTGAAATGCCAACGCCACCTTTTGTGAATACATAGCCTGCGCCAACTGAGAATTTTGGCTGCCAGGTCTTTCCTTGCAAAATCGCCCAACGAAAATCAAAACCGAGCGTGAAAAAGTCAAACGCCATCGGAGAAATCGCTTCGTCAAGCGCGTTGATTCTCGATGAGTCTATTGTCATAAAAGATGCGCCAATATCGAATGGAAGCAAGATTCCGCCCAAACGCACATCGCCTGCCACAGTTGGAAACACGAAAGAATCTGGCAAATCTGAGACTTCGCTCATTCCGAAAGCCTTCGCAGTATCTTTGAGCGCAGTGATTTTCATTTGAGACGCGCCGAGGTCGATTCCTGCACCGAGATGGAAACCCGGAACCAATTTTCCGAGCCATGCTTCTGCCCAAACATTTTGCATAAGCTGAGCGTTTGAAATCGCAGGCGCGAGATCTTTGGAAAAATTGTTGAGACCATTTTCCACGTCCGTCACAGGAGTCAATGTGCCGAACTCATCTAAAATGTCATCATAAACTTTATTGAGTTCAGTCACTGCTTTATCAATATCACTTTTGCTTACATTATGATAGCGAAGTGCATCCTCAATTTGAGATTTATTTTTGTTCACCAAATTCGCAACATCAATTGGCACGTCAAACTTTTCATTTTTACCACCGACATTGATATTTACTTCCACCGCGAACAAAAGCGAAGTTGTTATTGCAATTGCCAAAAAAACAAAAATCTTTTTCAAAACTAGCCTCCGAAGAAAAATTGTATCACGAAGCACAAAAATTTGCAAGAGGAATTTTAAAGGCTCGAAACTTCGCAAATAAAGAAGCCTCGTTTCTTCCTTAATACCTGCCGCAGCACCGCTTTAGAGATTGCGCAATCCCCTGCCCTTTTCGCGTTTATCCCTTTTACAAATTTTGATTTTTATGTTAAGATTTTCGCATGATTCAACTTGCGGCATTTTTGGGAAATCATGGGGCGCAATACGAAAAGACCCGGCACAATGTGGCGTGGCAGTTTGCGGCGAGACTGCCTTTTTGCGCGGAATTGAATTGGCAGGAAAAATTCAAAGGCGAATGGGCGGACATGGAATTCTCGCGCTTTGCGAAAATCGCGGCGAAATCATTTCCGCAGATTTTGAACGCGAACGGCGAAATCCCTTTGCCAAAATCGCCTCCCGAAAAAATCTATTTTCTCAAACCTCACACTTTTATGAATTTGTCAGGCGAATCGATCGCGGCGTTGGCTTCGTTCTTTAAAATCGAAGCGAATGAAATTTTGGTTTTGCACGACGAATTGGAATTGCCGCTCGGAACGTTCGGGCTAAAATGGGCGGGCGGACTTGCAGGACACAACGGCTTGCGTTCAGCAAAGGCAAGTTTGGGCACTCAAGATTTTTGGCGGCTTCGTTTCGGAATAACAAAGCCCGCAAATCGCGACATCGCAGATTACGTTTTGAGCAATTTTTCTAGCGACGAAGCAATTTCAATGAGCCTTGTTTTCGACGCGGCGGGCGAACTTTTCGCGCGCGCCATTTTGGCAAACGACGCGCAAAGGCTTTTGCCAAAATGGGGCAAAGTCAAAGTCTAGCGGCGATTTCGTCAATGAATTCCCACGAATTCACAATGCGCTTTGCCGCAGGATTAGCGAGCCGTGCGAGGTCGCCTGTCATAGTGCCTTCTTCGATTACGGCGAGCGTGGCTTTTTCCAAGCGCGCGGCGAATTGCGCCAAGTCGTCCGTTCCGTCGAGCTCCGCGCGTTTTGCGAGCGCGCCAGTCCATGCGAAAATCAGCGCGACAGGATTTGTCGAAGTCTTTTCGCCTTTCAAATATTTGTAGTAATGTTTTTGGACAGTGCCGTGGCTCGCCTCGTATTCGAATTCGCCGTTGGGAGAAACGAGAACACTCGTCATCATGGCAAGGCTTCCGCACGCGCTCGCAATCATGTCGCTCATAACGTCGCCGTCATAATTTTTGCACGCCCACAAAATTCCGCCTTCGCTTTTCATCACTCGCGCCACAGCATCGTCAATCAAAGTGTAGAAATATTCGATTCCCGCGTCTTCGAATTTTTTGCGGAATTCACTTTCGAAAACTTCGGAAAAAATTGCCTTGAAATTTCCGTCGTAAGTTTTTGAAATCGTGTCTTTCGCGCCAAACCAAACGCTGACTTTTTTGTCGAGCGCGAACATAAAGCAGCAGCGCGCAAAACTTCGAATCGATTCATCCAAATTGTGGATGCCTTGGATTATTCCGGGACTTTTCATTTCTTGAATTGTCTTTCGGATTTCCTTTCCGTCCTCGCCGGTGAAAACGAGTTCGGCTTTGCCTGCGCACGGAGTTTTGATTTCGCAATTTTTGTAGACATCGCCGTAAGCGTGTCGGCCAAGGACGATCGGCTTTTTCCAAGACGAAACATTGCACTGAATGTTTTTTACGAAAATCGGCGCGCGGAAAACAGTTCCATCCAGCTCGCCGCGAAGAATTCCATTCGGGGAGGGGGTAAGATGCGTGAGCTTGTATTCTTCCATTCGCGCGGCATTGCTCGTAATCGTGGCGCATTTTACGCCCACACCAAGCCGCTTGATTGCCACCGCAGCGTCGCGCGTGATTTGGTCGTCGGTGTCGTCGCGCATTTTAAGCCCGAGGTCAAAATATTCCACATTAAGCTCGACGAACGGCTCAAACAATTTTTCCTTGATGACTTTCCACAAGACGCGCGTCATCTCATCGCCGTCCAATTCGGCAATCGCGTTTTTCATTTTGATTTTCATTGTAATTCCTCCATAAAAAAATATCGCGGGCTTTGCGCTTTGTTCGCAGTGCGATTTCGTGCTTCCATAAAAAACGGAAGACACAGCGCGGGCATTCCGACATCTTTGTCTTCCGTTAAAATAATTCTAGCGGAAAAAAAATTTTTTGTCAATATTCCCGCATTTGTTTCAAATCCGTTAGGGAATCCGTCTGAAAGATACAGTCTTTTAGGAGTAAAAGATAGTATCTTTTGATCGCTTCGCCAAAATTCGCGCAAACAAAATGAGCAAATCTATTTACAGACAGAAGTCGATTTGATATAATCTTGCAAACGCGAATCATCAAGGAGAGAAAAATGAAACGCATAGCAAGTTTTACGGTCAATCACGACACGCTCGAAAAAGGAATGTATGTTTCCCGCGAGGACGGCGATGTAATCACTTACGACATCAGGATGAAAAAGCCGAATTGCGGCGACTATCTTTCCACCGCCGAATTGCACACGATCGAGCATCTTTTTGCCACCTTCGCTCGCAACAGCGAGTTCGCCGAAAGCGTTCTTTACGTAGGTCCTATGGGCTGCCGCACGGGCTTCTATATGTTGCTCCGCGACAGCGTTTCACGCGCTGACGCAATCAAACTCGTAAAAGATTCGATGGCGTTCATAAAAGATTTTACGGGCGTGATTCCCGGAAGCACCCGACAAGAATGCGGCAACTACAAGGAACACGATTTGCCGAACGCAAAGCTCGTTGCCGCCGACATGCTTTCCGTCCTTTCGAATTGGGAAGAAAAAAATCTCGCGTATAAATAATTTGGAAGCGAAATTATGAAAGCAACTTGCATTAACGGAAGCGCGCGCAACAACGGAAGCTGCGCACATTTGATAGAAAGTTTTATCAGCGGCATCAAATCGAAAAATAAAAATGCCGAGGTCGTACAATATTGCGTGGGCGATGCCGACTTGCATTTCTGCAAGGGCTGCAAAAAATGCTATATCGACGGCGAATGCGTTCAGAATGACGACGTTAAAAAAATAGTCGGCGACATTTTGACTTCCGACATTGTGCTCATCGCCGCCCCTTCCTATTGGGCGGACGTGCCCGCGCAGCTCAAGACTTTGTTCGACAGAACGACGCCTTACGGCGACACAAATCCCAAAAGAATTTTGAAAGCCGAAAAATCCATCAAAGGAATCGCGATAGCAGTACGCGCCGGAATGCGAGAGCAGGAAAACGAATTGATATTGAATGCAATTGAACACTATTTCGGGCACTTGGGAATTGAAACCATAAAAAGAATTTCGATAACGCAGACGGACACATTGAACGATTTGCTCGAAAATCACGCCGACGAAATCAAGCAAATTTACGAACTGGGAAAATCGTTGCCATAAAATTTTCGGCGGGCCGAAATCAATAAAAAAAACGCGACATTTCGTCGTCCAGGAAAACTCAATGAACAAAGAATGGTCGGAACTAAACAAAAGCATCCAAAAGAATCTCGGCAAATCCGAAACGTTCGGGCGCGGAATGGCGCAACTTTTTGAATTGCGGCAAAAGCTTTTTTCCACGCTGCTTGAAATGCGCTCCGAATTAAGCGGCGAGCAATTTTGCGAATGTCCGTTCATGAACGCCGAAGGCTATCACAGCAAGACAATCGCATATTCGGTTTGGCACATTTTCCGGATCGAAGACATCGTGGCGCATTCCGTGATAAAAGCAGGCGAGCAAATATTTTTCCAATGCGATTATCAAAGCCGGACGAACGCGCCAATTTCCACGACGGGCAACGAGCTTGTAAAGCAAAAAATTGTTGACTTCTCGCGCGAACTTAAAATCGACGAACTTTACGACTACGCGCTTCAAGTAAAAGAAAGCACCGAAGATTTTTTGCGCGACATTTCTTTTTCCGACTTGCGCACAAAGCCTTCCGGCATTCGCGAAAAAATCGCTGGCATTTCCGTGAGCGAGGACGAAAGAGCAGAATGGCTTCTCGACTATTGGTTCAAAAAAGATGTCAAAGGACTTATTTTCATGCCGTTCTCAAGGCATTGGATAATGCACGTTGAAGCCGCAATAAGAATCAAAAACAAGTTGCTCGCAAAAAAAACATCAACATAAAAAATGCCGCTTGCGCTTTCCGCAACATTTTCCACTACTTTTCAAAACGCGATTTTTTCTGTATAATTTTTTTCATGGTAACCTATCTTGCAAAACTCGGCGAACTCACGCTCAAAGGCACGAACATAAAATTTTTCGAACGCCAACTTTTCAAAAACGCGCAATCATATTTTGAAGAAAGCGACAAAGTGAAAATCGAACTTCGCGCGGGAAGAATGTATCTTTCGGGCGACGACGCGCTCGCGCCGAAAATCGAATTCTGCCTCGAACATTTGATTGGAATCACAGGATTTGCAAAATGCGAAGTCTGCGAAAAAAATATCGGCGCGATAAAAAAAACTGTGTTCGCGCTTTGCGAGGCGGCCGCAAAAAACGGCGCGAAAACTTTCAAATGCGACACTCGCCGCGCCGACAAAAATTTCCCGCTCAATTCCTACGAAATAAGCAAGGAAGCCGCGGCGGAAGTTTTCGACAAAAAAATTTTGGCGGTGGACGTGCATTCGCCTGACGTGACGATTTTCATCGAAGTGCGCGAAAATGTTTTCGTCTACACGTCCGCATCGAAAAACGCGAGCGATTCGATTTTGAAATTTTCAAATTCAAAAAAAGCGTTGCGCGGACTTCCCGTCGGAGTGAGCGGAAAAGGCTTGGTCTTGCTTTCGGGCGGCATCGACAGCCCCGTGGCGGCGTTCCGAATGATGAAGCGCGGAATGAAAATCGACTGCGTGTATTTCCATTCGTATCCCTACACTTCGGACGAGGCGCAAAAAAAAGTCGAGGACTTGGCGGCGATCATTTCGAGATTCGGAATCAGCGTCCACCTGCACATAGTTTCCTTTACCGAAGCGCAAATGAAAATAAAGCAGACTTCGCCGGAAAATTTTTCGACTCTGCTTTTGCGGATGTGCATGATGCGCGTGGCAAACCTCGTCGCAGAACGCATCGGAGCGCAATGCATCGTGACAGGAGAAAGCCTCGGGCAAGTGGCGAGCCAGACAATCGAGAACATGAGCGTCACGGAATCGATGGCGGCGTTTCCGCTTTTGCGCCCGCTGTGCGCGATGGACAAAGAAGAAATCACTCTCGAAGCGCAGCGAATCGGCACTTACGAAACTTCGATTTTGCCTTACGAAGACTGCTGCGTTTTGTTCAGCCCGAAGCATCCTGTTTTGCGCGCGAGCGTTGCCGAAGCGAAAAAAATTTTCGACGCGATGCAAATCGATTCGATTTTGCAAAAATCCTACGAAGAGCACATCGTGAAAAATTTCCGCTTGGGAAAAGAAGTTTGACAAGACTTGAAAATATTGATACAATTTTCATAATGAAAAAAATATTGCCATTAATTTTTATTTTTTTCGCGCTGGACTGCGCTTGCAAAGCACAGAGTCTTGTGACTTTTGAAGAAGCCGTAAGAAATTCAGAAAAAAATCTTCAAGGCAGCAAAGTCATATATGCAAGAAGATTGAAAAGCTCACCTGCGACCATTCCGGATGGATGGGCGAAGTTTTTTGTAGTAACAGAAAGATTTATAGAAAAGCCCGATTATCCTCCCGAAGGGATTTTTTACGAATCTGACATTTTTGTGGCAAAGGACAACGCGCTGTTCCATGATGTCGGCATAGGGTCTGCGGATTATGGAATGGACGAGCAGGAAAAATTCGCAGGCGGCCAGGAGAAGCACTTATATTTTTTGAACAAGAGATGGCGCAGTCAGGAACACACTGTAAATCTTTTTTACAATTCCGCCTTGCAAAAGCAAATCGAAAATATAAGAATACAGCCATTTGTATGCTTCGTCTACGATTTTAACAAAGACGGATATGACGACATAATTCAATTGGGTCATGCCAATATTATAATTTACGACGGCGCGCCGATGAAAAACCAATGGAATGTTTTGTTTTATTCGTTTTGGGACGGCATTCATTTCAACAATGACTGGGAGCATGTGTGGAAATCGGCAGAGCAAGCGCCTGAGTTTGTAATTTTCAATGGTCGCAGAGGAATAAAATTATATGGCAACGTTTTGCTAGATGCTAAAAAGCATTCTGATGACAGACTAAGGAAAGGACAATGGCTTTTCTTTTATTTTGACAAAAACAAAAATATTTTTTTGTGGGATGAAGACGCTTCAAGTTGGGAATTGGAAGACGTTCATGGAAGTGAAACTTTTTTTGCAGATTATGGACTTGATTTCAACGCCTTGGACAGGGAATTGAATTTGCAGCAAATACAAAACTTGTGTCCCGCCTCGCTTCGAGTTTTGCGCAACGCGATTTACGCAAGGCACGGAAGGTCTTTTAAAAGCGAAGACTTGCAGGCTCTTTTTAACGAATATCCATGGTATGAGGCCTCCCCCGCTTATTCTGATTCTCTTTTGACTGCGACGGACAAACATAACATAGCCCTCATAAAACAAGTCGAAGAAAATCCCAAGAAAACAAGCCTTTACTTGGAGCAAACAATGTTTGATTCGGATATTCCGCAAACAGGCTTCTCATCCGATCGAAGTAAAATTTATATGGCAAAATATAATTTGAGATGCCACGAAATTTCAATGGCAAAAACAGCCACAAAAGGAATGGCAACATATCTTTTCCTGACTTCCGAACCCATATCCGACTTTAGCATGATCGACAAATCTTTTCACGATTCTGAAATTGTTTTTAGACAACTATATGGACAGTGCAAGCCCGACAAAAGCCAGGACAGCATCAGCTATTCTGAGGCTTTGTTTATTTTATGCGGCAATGGAAACATCCTAAACCCGAAGAACAATATACAAAACAAAAATTGTCTCACGGGAAAAGAACTTTTGGATTTGCAAAAAAGCATAAGAAAAATGAAAGCCGAAGAAGATCGGAGAAAACAGCGATTTACTTTTCCAAAAGCAATTTCGCAATCTTGCTTGAATCCGTGTCGATTTTAAGGTTCGCGAAATTCTCCGCCATTCGCTCGTCGAAATTTTCGTCTTCCAAAATCTCCTCAATTTTGTCGTAAATCGCGCCGGGCTTTTGGATAAAATATCCCACCTTGTTGCGAACGGCAAAGCGCATGTTGCCAAGTTCCTGATTGTGAATGTAGCGCGAAATTATGACAGGCTTTTTGCACGAAAGCACTTCGAGCAGCGTTGCAGGCCCTGCCTTCATCACGACGCAATCGGAAAGCTTTATCAGCTCGTCTAAAAAATTCACGAAGCCGAAAACGTGCAAATCAAGCTTCGGATAGATTTTCGAAAAACCTTCAAGGTAAGTTTTTTTCGCAAGGTCTTTTCCGCAGACGATTGCGATCGCGAATTTCGCGCGGCGAGCCACGCACTTTGTGATGATTTCCACCGCGCCGGGAATGCCGTCCCCTCCACCGACAAGAAGCACGACTTTTTTGTCCTGCTCGAAGCCGTGCTTTTTCCGAAGAGCCGCGATGTCGTCCTTGTCAAAAGGAATCGTGTATTTTTCGCCGAGCACGAACGGCACGATGGTGATTTGCTTTTCAGGAATTTTTTGCGTTAGCGCGAATTGCTTCGCCTCTTCGGAATAGACGAAATAGTCAAGCCGCCTGTCCCAAAACCACGCCGTAGGAGTGGTGAATGGGTCTGTTACCATAACCGTGAGATTGATTTTTTTTCCGCTGCGCAAAATCGCGGACTTCGCGAAAGTGGAAAGCGCGAAATGAAACGAAACGATGTCTGTGGGATTTTCGCGTTCTATGACTTTCTTCAAATATCGAGTCGTGTGGCTTCGCAAAATCGCGCCGAAAAAAGTCACCGCCGCCCGATGCATCGTAATATCGTAGATGAGAGAAAACGCGCCGTGCAAAGCGTTCGTCGCGATAAAATATCCGTGCTCGAACATCGCCTTGCCGAAAAAATTTTTCCTGTCGAAGCCGTTCACCATCACGATTTCCGAATCGGGATTTTGCTTCAAAATATGTTCCTTCAAAACACGCGCCGTGGAAATGTGCCCCGCGCCAGTCGTGAGATAAAGAAATAAAAATTTTCGTCGTGCCATCACAATCACCTCGCTAATAAACGTATTTTACAGAAAGTGAAAAATAATTGTTGAATTCATCGTGCAGTTTTTCCGCCCAAGCTTTTCTCGCAGCGGCAATTTCATTTGTCAAAATTTCGTCATCCACTTTTTTGACAACATCTTTGAAAATCGCCGTGTCCACTCCCGCATTGTGAATGTATTCGAAAGTGTAGCCGAAATTCAGCGAGAGTGCGCCAGCCTTGTTTCTAAAAAATTCATAACTCGAATCAAATCCCAATTGCACGATGTACATCTTGTGCTTTTGCTTCATAAAAACATTTCGTTCCTGAACACTCGTGGGATACGGATCTGTTTCCGCGCCGCCCGAATTGTCGAGGCCTTGAAATTTTGTGTTGTGCGCTATCACTTCTTCATCGCTCCAACTTTCGGTTTCATTCGCGTGGCGGGCAAAATCTGTGAACACGTTCAGCTTCAAACGCCTCACAGGTTCGAAATGAATTTCAAAATGGAAGCGATCGGAATTCGGCGGCAAACTCGAGCCGATGCAAATTCCACGATTCGTGTAATTCTGATAATTGTACGAAGTTGCGTCAACCCCATCGGTTTTTGAAGGAGAATTGAGCCAATGCGAATACATATAAGGAAGCACGAGCGTATAGTCGAGCGAAATCATATTGCAAAAATCAGATTTCGGAGTGTAGACAACGCCCGTTTGAAATGCCGCCTTGAATTTAGAATCAAAATCGCCCTTCGCCCAATCGTCAACGCTGATGTCGTCAATCGCGAACGAAAGGGCGGCTTCAAATCCCGCAAACGGACGGTATTCAAATTGCAAGCCGTAAATGTCATTGTCGCCGGCATCAAACATTCCTTGCAGCAAAATGAACGGGGCAGGAATCAAATACGAAGGATCAAAGCGTTCGCCGAAAATCGCCGCCTCGTAATACGAAATCGCAAGCTGCTTTATCGGAGTGAAGCGAATCGAATGAAACGCCAAAAATTTATTCGCCGTGTGTTCGCCGCTGAAATTCGATGCCGCAATTTGCGAAATGCTTTGCGAATATTGCACTTTTTCGCCAGCATAATTGAAAAGGAAATTCGCCATGTGATATGAATTCGGATTCAAGATTATGGAATCATGCCCGAAAACATTTCCGAATCCCATTCGATTTGAGGCGAGCATTCCGCTGATTTTTTCAGTTCCGAGCGCAAGCCCCGCAATCATATCCCAGTTGCCGTCGAGCGGACCGAATGTCGCCGCATCGCCCCAAGTGTCAAGCGGATCGTTTCTGAAAGCGCGGAGCATTTCACGCGACTCGGTGGAATTGTTATGCAAGTTCAATCCCAAATCATAGCCAAGCGTGAGCCATGGCAAAAAATCCAAGTCGCCAAAAAACGAAGGCTCGCCATAAATGAATTTTTTATTCCAATCTTCGCCGCCGCCACTGAGCTTCACTTGTGCGCCGGCCTCAAGCGCGACATGCCATTTTTTTCCGAAATATTTTTCGTAATAATATTGCGCTTTTTCCGCGTCGGCTTCGCGTCCATTCTCAATCACTTCGTCCAAAATATTTTTTATCACCACCGCAGGATACGGACTCATCTGCGGAAGAAAATCGACATAGCCGCGCACCTGCCATTCGCGCGCAGATTCGTAAAAATCCAAATTCGGATCGACCGTAATTTGCGCGGACAAAACTGTCGCGCCGGCAAAAAAAATCGCCGCAAGAAAAATCTTTCTATTCATCACAACTCCTAAAAAGTCTGTGCGAAAATTTTCGCAATCCAAAAGCCGCGATTTTTCGCACCGCTTTTTTCGTGCGCGCAAAGCAACTTGTTGCGACGCACACAATTTAAATAGGCAAGTTCGAACAAACGCGCGAACTTTTCAGGCGAACAATATCGTGCAATTTGTGCGGCATTGTTCACCCAATCTTTTTCTATTTCATCTTCGTAAATTTGAATCGCGCGCTCAAGGCGCATTCAAACGAAACTTCCGTCTTTCCTTTTTCGTGCCCGCTGTTCGAAACGATTGCGAGCGCGGACTGCGCGAAAAATTCCAGCCAAGGCTTAAAGCAATAATTTCCGCTCAACGAAATTACGTTCACGAATTCAGGATTTTTTCCCGAAGGCGCGACAAAATTTCGTCCATTTTTATATTGGTTGCTTCCTTTTGCGCGAGGATAAACCCAGTTTTGTGGAAAAGCTTCCTTTTCTCCAATGTCCAAAACTCGCGGCCCCCACCCGACTTTTTTGAAGATGTCAGGATCGGAAAGTTCGCCACGCGCTAGGAACAAATATTTAAATCCCGCCGACCATTTTTTCGGCACTTCATACGAAGCGCAAAAAGTCGCCGCGATCGTGTCAGGACCGTAGCGCGTTCCAAGCCATTCATAAAAATCATCCGAGCCATTGCTTTCCGAAGAAGTCCGCACGAAAGACCAGTTGGGACTTGAATTGATGTAAAGATAAGGCTGCGCATAATAGCCTTCCAAATTGAGATGCAAATGCCCCGCCCCAAGCGGAATGTACGATTCGGCTCCGGCCTGCCAGCCCATCGCGTTCGGAACATAATTGTCGTCGTCCATATCGTCGTCGCTCAATTCCACAGGAAGCTGAAATTGCGTCATCGACCAAAGCGCGTAAAGCCGCAAAAATTTTGTCGGCGCGTAATTCATCTTTAGCGCGACGAAACTTCCCACGTCGCTGCCTTCTGCCTGATAGTCCAGCCACGAAGCGTATCCATGGAAGAACATCATCGGATTGAAAAAGCGCAAATCCATAGGACCGTAAGGCAGACACGCCTCCATCACGGAAATCTGGAATTTTTTCTTTTTGCCGATTCGAATGTCAACCTTGTGCGAATACATATATCGATTCGTGTTGAACTGCGTCAAGCCCGCCGTGTATTGAACGATCGGCGAAAAAATCGAAAGGCTCGCCGCCGTAGCGTCCGTCAAAAATTCCGATTGGATTATAGAGCCAGTTTCCGCGCGCCCGAAATTCTGCGCCATATTGCTGATTCGGAAATTCATTCCGACGCTTTCCGTGAACATCACGCCAAGCGAGCCGTATGCGTCGTGCGGAAAGTTCACGTCAAAATCAGAACTGCCAAGCGGAAGATTGAAATAGATGTCGCCCGCACCTTTCGCGGTTTTGTTCAATGCGGCAATCACGTCAACAAAAAAAGTCGCGTAGTCGCCCACGCCAAGCGTGATTGGAAGTTCCAGAAAATTCTTTTTTTCGAACCTGTCATAAACCCATGGAACATCGTCGTTCGTTTTAAAGAATCCTTCCAAATTCACCGCCGGCTCAATTCGCGCCTGCATTATTGAAGCCTGCGCGGAAAAATTCTTTTCGTCGAAAA
The DNA here is from genome assembly GCA_947174385.1 of uncultured Treponema sp. Classification (GTDB taxonomy): domain Bacteria; phylum Spirochaetota; class Spirochaetia; order Treponematales; family Treponemataceae; genus Treponema_D. The sequence goes on along the minus strand of CAMWIU010000024.1, from coordinate 6,708 downwards.
AATCGAAAATATTGTCGTAATGATTTTTTCCCGCCGCACTCAAATCCTCGTATTCAATTTCCGAAAGCATCGAGCGAATCTGCGCGATCGTAAGCGGCGCTTGATCCGAAAACTGAACGATGCCGCTTTCCTGTTCCAAAACTTGAAGCGAATCATAAATCCAATGCCGAGGCGGAATCAAAGTTTGCGCGCCGCGCCCTGCCTTTTCCGCCGCGAACAAAATTTGCGAGACGAAAAAAAACGCGCAAAGAAAAAATATTTTTTTAAAATCAAAGCATTTCATTTTTTCGTCCGCTGGTTTCAAAAAAAACATACATTTCCTCGCAAATCAGGAAACCTCTAAAAACTTCAGTTTTTAGAAGCGACTTTTATTCTTCGTCCGCACTTTGAATTTCTTGCGCTTCCCTGTCATATTTGTCTTTCAGCAAAAAATCAAAGTTGAGCGGCTTTTTCGGAATCCTGCAAAAATCGAATCGCGCAGAAATCGCCGCCTCGAATCCATGGCGGAATTTTCCGCTTTCGTTGTTGTGATTGAAAACAAAAATGTACGCTGGCTGCGCGACAATCGTAAACCATTTTACTGGCGAATAGCTCGCGCGAACATAAATTATGTTGTCGTACTCGGCTTTTTTTCCGGCGGAAGTGTGCGGAGTTTTGTATTTGCGCCCGTAAGGTTGAATGTAGCCACCTTCGACACCATCTTTCTTGGCAGGATAAATCCAGTCCGACGGCTCTTCATAATTCCCGCGCTTCCATTCTTTGAAAATATCTTTTTGCGAAAATTCTCCTCGCGCCGCAAAAATGTAATTCAAGCCAATTGAGAATTTTCCCGGCCTTTCGTATTCCGCAGAAATTTTTCCCGCCGCCGAATCAGGACCGAGCGGACTTCCAATCCATTCATACGCGCCGTCCTTTGCCGAAACGAGCGACCAGTTCGGGCTTTCCTTTATCATAAAATACGGGTCGGCATAATAGCCTTCCAAATTGAAACGCAAGAATCCCGATGCCAGCGGAAATTGAAGTTCCACGCCGCCTTGATATGCCTTGGCTTCGGGAAGCGAATCGGGATCGGAAGATTTTTCCGTGGCAAGCTGATGTTCGTCCATCGAATACATAAAATAAATCCGAAGATTTTTTATCGGCACGAAATTCACTTTCATCGCGAAATATGAAATCCAGTCGTAATGATTGTGCATTTCATAGGCGTGAAAAATTCCGAAAGGATTCACAAAGCTCATGTCAAAATCATTGTAACCCGCGCCGCCTTCCATAAACCCAAGCGTGAGTTTTTTTAAAAGTCGAAAGTCAATCGTGTGCGCGTAGAACGTTGTTTTCGGATTGAGCTGCCGCACATTGAATGCGTAAGCGAAAATCGGCGAATAGACACGCAACTGCAAATAAGGAATGTCGGTGAGATAGTCGCTCAAAATCGTGCTTCCAAGCGCGGCGCGTCCGTAGTTCTGCTTTCCGTACCCAAAACTGAAATTCAGCCCCACGCCGTTCTGCCAGCGACAGCCCGCCGAAAGATAAGTCGAATGCGTCAAGTTGGGATCGAAAGCCTCCTCCGTGAAAAAATGGTTCACATAATTTTGATTTTCATTTTCAAGAAAGCGTCGCCTTTGCCCGAGCGCGAATCCCATAAAAACCGAAAGATAGTCGCCAAGAGTTATTTTCAAAGGCAATTCAATCGTGCGCTGCCGCTCGTGATTTCCGTAAAGCCATGCCAAATCGTCCTCGGTTTTCGCATAAAGTTCGAGATTGGCTTTCGGCTCAGTTCCAATAGAAAAAATTCCTGCGTCCAGCGAAAAGTCGAATTCTTCAAAAAATTCGCGAATGCGATCGTACTGAATTTTTCCAGCCTCGCTCAAATGTTCGTAGGGAATGTCGTCCAAAATTCCTTGAATCGTCTGAATCGAAAGCGGTGCTTCGTCAATGAAATTCCACCGCCCGACATCGATTTCAATTTGCGCGAGCGCGTCATAAACCCAATGTCCGCTTTCCACCAAATCCTGCCCGCGACGGACAGCGCAAAAAATTTGCGAAGAAAAAATCGCCGAAAAAACTACGGCTCGAAGAATTTTGAAAAACGCGCTTTTCATTTTTACGATTATAACAATTCTTTTTATTTAGCGCAATAGTTTTTGGGCAGCTCGAAAAATTCCGCGAAATGCTTGACATTTTTTTCTTTAAATAATAAAATATCTTACCCCGTTAAAATCAATGACTGCTCATCATTGATTGCGGCGCAATTTGGATGCGAAAATTGTTCCGCGCAAAAATTTATTCATAGGGTTTTTATTATGATGAAAACTGTTTTTGTAAACGAAAAAGACCAGCAGCGCAAATGGTACATCATCGATGCCGCTGGCAAACCGGTTGGACGAGTGGCCGCAAAAGCCGCCGCAGTCATCCGTGGAAAGCACAAGGCCGCCTACACTCCGAATCAGGAAATGGGCGATTTCGTGATTGTGATCAACGCGGAAAAAGCCGTGATGACTGGCACGAAGCGCAGCGAAAAGCTTTATCATTATCATACTGGCTTTGTCGGCGGACTCAAGACTTTCACCTACGCGAAAATGCTTGAACGTCATCCCGAAGAGCCGATGCGCCGCGCGATTGCGGGAATGCTTCCTTCAGGAAGGCTTGGTCGTCGCTTGGAAAAGAATTTCAGAATTTACGCCGGTGCCGAGCATCCGCATGCTCCGCAGAATCCAACGCCGCTTGAAGTGTAAAGGTAATAGGAGAAAATTATGGCTGCAAAAAATATCGCTATAGGAACAGGTCGCAGAAAGACTGCCGTGGCGCGCGTTTTCTTGCGCGAGGGTTCTGGAAAAATCGTGGTGAACGGAAAGGACGTCAAGGACTATTTCGCCACTGCCGAGCAGATTCGCACGGTTCACCAGCCTCTTTTGGTAACTTCGAACGACAACAAATTTGACATTCTCATCAATGTGAGTGGCGGCGGACTCAACGGACAGGCGGGCGCGTGCTTGCACGGCATCTCGCGCGCATTGCTCCAAGTGGATCAGGATTGCCGCACGGCTCTCAAATCGAACGGCTATCTCACTCGCGACAGCCGCATGGTCGAACGCAAAAAGTACGGCCAAAAAGGTGCGCGCAGAAGATTCCAGTTCAGCAAACGCTAGTCGATTGCATGCGTTTTCAAAAAGCTCTGGTTTTTACCAGGGCTTTTTTTATTCGTAGCTCGGATGGGAATGAATGCGGATTTTGAAAATCGAAAACATCGGAAGCGACTGCTACAAAATCGCGACGGAAAGCGCGGAATTTTTTCTACGCGCGGAATATTTGCGATTTGTGCGCGAAGAAGAACTTTGCGAGGACGCGGAATTTTTGGAAGAGCGCGAAGAGGATTTGCTTTTCGCGGGATTTGCGTTCGCCGCAGAAAAAAAAGCCGTCTCCTATCTTGAACGCTGCGAGCAATGCCGCGCGGGCTTGCAAAAAAAACTCGCGCAAAAAAATTTTGAAAAAAACGCCGTGGAAGCCGCACTCGATTATTTGGAACGCCGCAATTTTTTGAGCGACGCTCGTTTTGCGCGGGCATGGCTCAATTCGCACAGAATCGCAAAGCCGCAAGGTCGCGCGAGACTTTCTGCGGAACTTGCTTCGCGCGGAATCGCAAGGCAAGTTTCGGAAAATGCCCTGCGCGAATTCTTTGAAGAAAACGGCGAAGAAGAACTTTGCATGCGGGCTTTGAAAAAGCGCGTCCGCGAAAAAAAATCAAGCGAAAAACTTGTGGCGGCTTTGCAGCGCGACGGATTTTCTTACAAAATGATTCGCGCGGCAATGGCGGAATTCGAAGAAGAAGCCTCGAAACTTATAGACGCAAAATCCGCCGATATATCAGAATAAAGGGAGGGGATTTTGCCCTCCCCCTTCCGCAAAATTAATTTTTGTACAAATATGCCGGATATTTAATTTCGGGCGCGAGAGTTTCCAGCGCGGCTTTCGTTATCGGGTCGAGCAACGCTTCGGGATTTTTCGCGCCGGAAATCACCCTGAAAAATTTGTTTAAAAAAGGCGGCTCGTATTCGTATTTGTAGTCGAAAAATTCCACGGAAATTGAATCGTCTTCAAAATCCTTTTTTATTTTTTCTTGGAATTTTTCCTGCGCGTCCTCGAGCGAGCCGATGGAATCGATAAGCCCGTTCGCCTTCGCCTGCCTTGCCGTATAGATGCGGCCGTCGGCGATGGCGGCAATTTCTTCGATGGATTTTTGCCGCGCGCTCGCAACGATTCCCGTGAACTGTTCGTAAGCGTCGTCCGCGATGCTTTGCATTATCGCGCGTTGTTCTTCGGTGAGCGGCGAATTGTAGTTGAGCATATTTTTGTTTTTGCCCGCATGGAATGTTGTCGCTTTGACTCCGAGTTTTTCGAGAAATCCAGTCGCGTCAACCGAAGCGCCGGCGATCACTCCAATGCTTCCAGTGAGAGTGTTTCGGTTCGCCCAAATCGTGTCGGCGGCGCATGAAATGTAGTAGCCGCCCGAAGCCGCGAGCGATTCAAAATATGCCCAAATCGGCTTTCCGGATTTTTTGTATTCGCGCAACGCAAGATACGCTTCGTCCGATTCGTAAACCGTTCCGCCCGGCGAATCCACCACCAGCAAAATTCCCAAATTGTACGGATCGTCTTTCAAGCCTTCGATTGTGGCCAAAAGCCATTCCTGATTGTACTTTTCGTTCGCCTCTTGGATCACGCCCTGAATGTAAAGACGCGCAACATATTCGCCGCCGACATTTCCTTTGAAAGAATTTCCGAAATGAAAATTTTTAACAGCAAATTTGCCGCCTGAATTTTTGGAAGGATTCTGCGGAAAAGTTTTTGGCTGAGCAGGAACATTTTTTTGAAAAATCGCGCTTTTGTTGAGGACGACATAGACCAAAGCCAATGCCGCAAGAACAATCGCGATTATAAGAAAAAGTTTTCCGCTGCCGTTTTTTTTCGTTTCGCCATTTTCTTTTTTTTCGAAAACTTCCGAGTTGTTTTTTTTCTGACGCGATTTTTGCATTTCCTCCGCCGTCTCGAACGTGCCGCCGAACATTTCCTCGTCGCTTTTTTGCGGCTCGGACTTTTCCGTCATAGAATCTTCCTGTTCGGTTTTTGGAAGTTCAAGTTCAAAATCGTCTGTGTTCGTTTCCATAATTTTCTCCAAGTTAAATCTAGTCAAAATCCGCAAGCGAGACGCGGTTTGTGTCCAAAGCCGCTTGCTTCAAATATTGATACACATTCGTCTTTGTCATATTCATATACGGCATAAGCCAAAGCAATCCAAGCCCGCACGGAATCGAAGCCAAAATCGACCAACCGATAAAACTCAAGTCAAGCACAAAAAGTTCGCCTTTGTAACCGCGCGTAAGTTCCTTGCTAATTTCCATCGCCTTGCACACGCCGATTTCGGGATTTTCCGCCATGATAAAAAACATCATCGAATACGAATAATATTTCACGATTCCTGGAATGAGAAACAAAAACGACCAAGCGACAACCCAAAGAATAAACCAAAGCCCGCCGCGAAATGCCTGCCACCATTGGTTGAGTCCGGTCGTAAAATCCGAAAAATAAATCTTGCGGCTTTCCTTCAACATCGTGTTGTGCACGCTCAAAATCGCCACAAAGAAAACAAATACGACCCCGCTTAAAATTATATCGAAGAATTCCGATATTCGCGAAGGACTGTACGAAACAAAAATGCCGCTATTGCCAAGCGCGCTCAAAGAATAGTCGTTGTCGGTGGCCAAAAAATTTAAGCCAAACACTGCAAACACCGCGGCGGTAAAAATTCCAATCAACACGTAAGTCAAAAGCGTGGCGAGGACGGGAATTTTCCATCTGCCCTTGAGCTGCTCCAACGCCGCCGCCTTGAATTTTTTTCGTTCAAACATTTCTTCCTCCGTTAAATTTTAATATTTTCAGAAATCTTAATTTCTCAAAATTGTTACGCAAGCCTCTGGCTTGCTACCGAGTTCCGCAAAGCGAAACTCGCAACCATTTTACTAGAAGTTAAAATTGCCGATGCTTAATCAGCCGTCAATTTTAATTTCCCTTTTCAATTTGCGCACACTCCAACAATTCAGAATAATATTTTTCCTCGATGTCGCGAAGCTCAAGTCCCGATTTCACGACGAAAGATTTCAGCGTCGAATTGATTTCGCGCAACGCTTCTTCATCTTGCCGCGGCGAAAGTATTTCGATTTCCAAAAAATCGCCGAGCGGCGGAACAGCGCAAAGTTCCAAATGCACGCTAGAAAAAAATTCGCCTTGGCATTCCGCGTACCAGCCGAAAGAATCTTTGTGTTTGCAAAAATGATTTTCGAAGCCGCTTGCGAGCAAAAGTTCTTTCACGCACTCTGCGTCCGAAATTTCCGTTTCATATTCGTCATTCACTTCGATTGTGCTGCCGTCGGATTCCGTGCGCCGTTCCTTTTTTTTATAATTGAGGAATGTTTTTTTTTCGATTATTTTTTGTTCCGTAAAATTGAAAAAATCTTCCGTGGCGCGATGTTCTTCAGTGCGGATTCGCGCGGTGACTCGTTCTCTTCCCGGACGCTCAAGTTTGAAATAAATGTCATCCTTGATGATGATGCGATCAAAGCGTGCGAATGAATTCAATTTTTTGATTACGTCGGCGCGATTTGCTACATGCGCCTTGAGTTCCACTTCGAACATTCGGATAGTATATCATAAAAA
>CAMWIU010000023.1 GCA_947174385.1 uncultured Treponema sp. | reverse complement strand
CGAAAAAACTCGAACGCTGAAACTTCTTTACGCGGGAAGCCCTGAAGCGTCCGCGCGGACTTTGGAAATTCTGCTCGAGCGTTCTCAAGGCGTTTACGAAATTGCGGGCGTTCTCACAAATCCGCCGAGCGCGAAAGGACGAAAAAAAGATTTGCTTCCGACTGCGGTGGGAGCGTTCGCGCAGAAAAAAAATATTCCCGTTTACGCGGCACAAAAATTGGACGCGGATTTTCGCGAAGTGATTTCCGCGCTTGATTTCGACATTTTGGTTTGCTTTGCCTACGGAAAAATTTTCGGTCCGAAATTCCTTTCGCTTTTTAAAATCGGCGGAGTGAATTTGCATCCATCGCTTTTGCCGAAATATCGAGGTCCAACGCCGATTCCTGCGGCAATTTTGAATATGGACAAAGAAACGGCTGTTACTGTTCAAACGCTTTCGCTCGGAATGGACGAAGGCGAAATTTTGGCGCAAGAAAAAATCGCGCTTGATTTTACGGAAACTGCCGATTTTCTTTTGGAAAAAAGCGCGACGATTGGAGCGGATTTGATCGACGGCGTTTTACGAGAATGCGCGCGGCTTGGAAAAATGCCGCAAGGCGCGGGGCAACAAGGCGAGGCTTCATACACGAAAATAATTTCGCGCGAAGACACTTTGATAAATTGGAACGAAAGCGCGCAAAAAATTTCTGCGTTTGTTCGCGCGTATACGAACGAAGGCGGCGCGTTCACTCGAATTGGTTCTGCGGAAGTCGAAACTTTGAAAATTTTAAAATGTGTTCCGCTTGATGAAAATGAAATTGAAAATAAAAAAATCGCCTTGCCTGAAAATTTTTCCGAAATGAAAAATGGACAAGTTGCGGCGACGGACAAGCAAAACGGAATTTTCATAAAATGCGGCGAAGGTGTTTTATGCGTGACGCAACTTCAACGCCAACAGCGCAACGCGATGAACTACAAGGATTTTATGAACGGCAACAAAAATTTCATCGGCACTGTACTTTTCTAAAAAATAATATTGATATTCGGCGCGAATTTTGATAAAATGGTTTTCGAGGAAATTTTATGACGAAAAATGAATTTCAAGGTGAATTGCAAAAAAACATTCGAGCATTTGTTCTATACACGCTCGCAACTTTTTTATTGATGGTGCTTGCCGCGCTTGCCGTTTTCTTTTTTGCCAACAAAGGCGACGAGCAAGTTTTAGTTCCTGACGTTACGGGAAAAAGTCTCACGCGCGCGCTTTTAGAAATGCAAGAAAAAGAATTGTACCCGAAGCTTCAATTGCGCTACAGCGATTTGCCAGGCGAGGCAGGGCAAGTGCTTTCGCAGTCGCCGAACGCGGGAAGCATCGTAAAAGCGGGCCGCAGAATTACGCTTGTAGTCAGCCGAGGCGTGGTGATTGACCATGTGGGAAATTACGTCGGAACAAATATTGATACAGTCAAAACAAAATTGGACATGCTTTACGGCGGAGTTGACACGCCTCCAATTACAATCGCCGAGCCGGTTTTCAAACTTGATTCATCGCCAATTGGCACGATTTTGGAACAAGAGCCAGCGGAAGGCACACCGATAACGCAAGGCGTGGAATTGCATTTCATCGTTTCAAAAGGCGCGTCCGATTCGCTCGTAAAAGTTCCGAATTTTTTGGGAAACACGATTGCGCAGATTTCGGAAGAAATGGGCAAAGTGAATTTGCTTTTTCATTTTCAAAGCCACATTGCCGGCTCGGACGAAACCGCTGGAACTGTAGTAAATCAGTCGCTCGCCGCAGAAAGCGAGACTGCGGAATTTTCGCAAATCACGCTTGAAATTGCACTGCCAGCTTCGGACACGATTTTTTCTGGCGACACAATCGTGGAAAATGTTCGCGGACGCAACGAAGCCGAAACTGCCGGAATGCAAATGAATAATTTTTCGAATGCAAGTTACGGAATTTTTTCGACGAGCATTTCATACTATCCGATCGCAGTTCCTGTAAAAATCGACGCGTATCCTCCCGAAGGCTCGCCGTTCACAATCGCTTCGTTCAATCACATTGGCGGAAATATTTCGCTTCCGTATTCTGTGCCGCATGGAACGATTTTGGCGCTCAGCGTGCTCAATCAAGAAAAAGAGCATTTTACGGTTCAATAATGCAGGCTACAAAAGTTTGTCTCACGCTCACGGAGAGCACAATCGAAAAAAATCTCGCACTTGTAGAACGCTATCGCAATTACATTGACATTGCGGAATTGCGAGCAGATTATCTTGACGAAGACGAATCGCTTCACATTAGGAAATTTCCAAGGCTTGCAAAGATTCCATGCATTCTTACAATCCGTCGCGTAAGCGACGGCGGGGCTTACCGCGCGGGCGAAAGTTCGCGGGCAATGCTTTTCGCGCATGCAATGGCATTTGCCGACGATCAACACAGGGAAAACAATTTTCAATACGTGGATTTTGAAGACGATTTTTTTGTTTCAAATTTGGAAGATGCGGCGATGGCTTTCGGAACGAGAATAATTCGAAGCTATCACAATATGAAAGAACCAGTGAGCAATATCGTAAAACGTTGCGATGAAATGCGGCGCACTGGTTATGAAATTCCGAAAATCGCGTTTATGCCGAAAAGTTTGGACGACGTGAAAAATCTTTTTTACGAAACGCGCGACTTTTCGAATTACGACCACATTTTGTGCGCGATGGGATCAATGGGAGTGGCTTCGAGAATTCTTGCGTACAAAACTCATTCCTTTCTCACCTACACTTCCGCGAAGGACGGCGAAAATTCGCTCAAAAATATCGGGCACATCGATCCGCTCGCACTTGACCAAGTGTATCATTTTAGGAAGTTGGACGAGCGCACGAAAATTTTCGGCGTAACTGGATGGCCGCTCGAAAAAACCGACAGCCCGAAATTGCACAACGCGGGCTACAAAATGCATTCGATGAACGCGGTTTACATACCCCTCCCTTCCGCCGACATTCATCAGACAATCAAATTTGCGAACGAAATCGGAATGCAAGGAATTTCCGTGACCGTGCCGCACAAGGAAACTGTCGTGAGCGATTTGTTTGAGGTGGACGAGCATGTCAAGGAAATCGGCGCGTGCAATACAATCGTTCGAAAAAACGGCGAATGGTGCGGCTACAACACCGACTTTTCCGGATTCGCGAAAGCACTTTTGGAATTTACTGGATTGAAAAATTTGCGGCACAAAAAAGTTTCGATTATCGGAGCGGGAGGAGCTGCCCGCGCGATTGCCTGCGCAATAAAAATTTTGGGAGGCAAGGCGTGCGTTTTCAATCGGACTCATTCCCGCGCGGAGCAAGTGGCGGACACATTCGGATTTGAATCCGCGTCGCTCACAGCAGATTCAATCGGCATGCTGAAAAAATATTCCGACTTGATAATTCAAACGACTTCGGTGGGAATGAATTCCACGGAAATGAGCAATGTGCAAAACGATCCGATTTATTTTTACAAATTCAGCGGAAAAGAAATTTTGTTCGACATCGTTTACACGCCAGAAATTACGCCGATCATGCAACGCGCGATGATGGCGGGCTGCAAAGTTTGCAATGGCAGCGAAATGCTAAAATATCAGGCATACGAGCAATTCAAAATTTTCACAGGAGTTGAATATGCTTAGTCAGCAAGAACAAAAAGAACTCGTGGCGCAGACTGCGATTGATTCGCTCATCAAACAGAAAAAAATTTTCAGCGGAATGAAAATCGGCCTTGGAACTGGCTCGACTGCGATGCCAGCCGTGCGAAGGCTCGCCGAACGAATTGCCGACGGCACTTTGAAAAATGTGCTCGCCGTGGTAACGAGTTTTCAAACCGCGAATCTTTGCGCCGACTTGGGCATTCCTGTTTATTCGATGAACGACCGCGCGATTGGCGGAAAGCTGGATTTGGCGATTGACGGCGCGGACGAAATCGCGCCCGACAACAGCGTCATCAAAGGCGGCGGCGCGGCGTTGTTCCGTGAAAAAATTGTCGCGTACAATTCAAAAATTTTTGTCGTCATAGCGGATTCGTCGAAAGTCGTGAAAACGCTCGGAACGAAATTTCCCCTCCCTGTGGAAATTCTCGAAGAAGCGCGAGTGCCTGTCATCAATGCAATTGCGAAACTCGGCGGCGAATGCGTTTTGCGCCAAGGAATCAGAAAAGCAGGACCTGTCATCACGGACAACGGAAATCAATTGCTCGATGTTCTTTGGAAAAAAAGCGTTGATCCCGCCGCGATGGAAAAGAAAATCAATGCGATAACTGGCGTGGTGGAAAATGGATTTTTCACGCGCAAAAAGCCGATCGTTTTTGTGACGGACGAAAAAGGCAAAACGATTCAACGCGCACCGAACAGCAAAGCAAAATAAGCGACTGTGTTTCCTCCGTTTGACAAAAATGCCGCGAAAAAAATTTGCCTTGAAATGATTCGCGAGCTTGAACAAAAAAAATCGCTTTGCGGAAATTCGGAATTTTATTTTTTCAAAGGAATGTTTGGCGCGCTTGTTTGCCTTGATGAAAATGGCGAGCAAGTCGTGCTTCGCGCTTTTTCTGGATCGCTCGGCGGCAAATGGAACATTGAAGGTTTTGTTCCGCCACTTTTCGATGAAGAAAAATACAACGCGGCAATTTCAATCAACGACAAAAAAATTCACGAACTTTCCGTCGCGCCAGCAGGCGAAACTTTCGAACAAAAATCCGCGCGAAAAAAATTGCGAATAAAACTTTGCAACGAAACTTTGCGCCGCATTTATGCACTTTACAATTTTTTTTGTGCCGACGGAATCGCACGAAATTTCAACGACATAATAAAAGAAAAATTATATGCAAGTTTTCGGCACGAAGAAAATTCGGCGCAAAGCGAAAATCATGAAAAAAACGAGCGCGATGAAAAACGCACTTTTTTGATTCCAACAGGAACTGGCGATTGTTGCGCGCCGAAATTGCTGAGCTACGCTTTCGAAAAAAAATTGCTTCCGTTCAGCCTTGAAGAATTTTATTGGAATGGAACAGATGCGCAAAAATTCGAAAATGCCGATAACGCGAATTTTAAAAATCCTTGCGATGAAAAATGCGGAATAATTTTGCCTTTGATTTTGGGACTAAAAATAATTTATCGCGATGAAAATATTTTGGTCGTGGAAAAACCGAGCGGCTTGCTTTCCGTTCCGGGGCGGGGCGCGGAAAAACAAGATTGCGTTGTGCGGCGAATGCAGCGACTTTTCCCGAAAACAATCGCGCAGCCTTCCGTGCATCGCCTCGATATGGACACAAGCGGGCTTATGATTTTGGCGTTTGATTCGCAAAGCCACAAAAATCTTTCAGAACAATTTGCGCTCGGCAACGTTCGGAAAAAATACATCGCGGTTTTGGATGGAATCTTGCAAAATGAAAAACTCGGAATTACTCGCGCGACAAAAAGCGGCCGCTTGGAAATCCGCCATCGCGTGGACATCGAAAATCGCCCGCATCAAATTCATGACGACACGCACGGAAAACTCGCAATCACTTTGTGGAAGCGCGAGCGCATTTGGAATATGCGCGGCGCACAAGGAAAGAATGGACGCACTGTTACAACCGTGAGTTTTGAACCGCTCACTGGCCGCACGCACCAATTGCGATTCGCCGCCGCAAGCCCGCTCGGATTGAACACGCCGATTGTTGGCGACAATCTTTATGGCAAGGAAAAAGCGCAAAGCGGGCGGCTTTTATTGCATGCCTCGTATTTGAGTTTTGCGCATCCCGCCACAGGCGAGCAAATGGAATTTTTTTCCGAACCTGAATTTGAATATTAAAAAATAAAATTGCATTATTGCGCGTTTTGTGCTATAATATTGTTCAAAAATGTGCGTCAAAAAATTCGTCTTTATTTTTGTTTCTCTTTTTTCGCTCGCATTTTCGCAGACAGCGCAACCAGATAAAAAAAATATTTTGTATTTTTCGACAAGCAATTCGCGCATGGACAACTCGCAATTTTTCGCGATTTCAAACGCGCTGCCAAACAATTTTAAATTGTATTATCAATCGCTGGATTACAATTTGTACAATTCAAAATCGCAAGACGAACAACAAGAATGGCCCTTTGAATTTTTGGACTTTTCAAAATTTGACGCGATAATCATCGGCGATAATTCAACACTTGAATTTTCGCAAAAACGGCGAGCAGGATTTTTAGGAAAAATGCCGCTTGTTTGCATCGGCACGGAGAATGAATTTTTTTTGAACAATGCGGAAAAAATTCCGAACGCGAAAATCATCAAAGATGAAATTTTTCTCGACGAAAATATAAAACTTGCGATGACGCTTTTTCCCGAAAGAAAGAAAATCGCGTTCATTGGAAATTCCGAAGAGCAAATCAAAAATTGTGAATCCAAAATCACTAAATATGAAATCGATTCGGAATTTAAAAATGTCGCGCAAATGAGCCAAAGCCAAATCGAAGAATATGTTTTGCAACTCGAAAAATGCCCGATGATTTTTTTGCCATCGCCGAAAGAATTGAACGAGAACAATTTGAATTCGTGGCAGATTCTCGACACGATTTTGGACAATACCGAAAATCCAATTTTCGTTTGCCACGACATCGGAATTGGCGAAGGCGTTTTGGGCGGATATTTTATTTCCACCGAGGAATTGGGAAATGCCGCAGCGCGCGCGTTGGGAATTTTTTTTGAGAACACATCTCAGGCAAAAAAAGAAAACTCGCCGCAGCTTCAAGCGCAGGCGAATTATTTTTTTGATTTTGAACAAATGCAAAAATTCAAAATCAAAACTAGCCTTCTAAATTCAAAGACAATTTTCATCAATGACAATCAAGTCGAAAACGCAAAGCAAATTCTCCTGTCGCTATTTTTTTCGCTCAGCCTTGTTTTGTCTGCGGCGATAATCACGCTGATATTTTTCGCAAAGAAAAAAATCAATTTGCAAAAAGCCTTTTTGAACGAAGAGCGCATAAAATTGAACATGGTTTTGAGCCAAGGCGACGCACTTTTTTGGGAATGCGATTTGGATCCGGATAAAAACGATTCAGTTAAATTTTACAAGGACGAACGCAAAACTGACGAAAACGCATTTCCTTCCGAAAACATAATAGAAGGCTGGATTGATCAAGGAATGATTCCTTTCGAATACATCGGCCACTACAACAAAATGATTTCCGACATAAAAAGCGGCAAGGAAACAGTTTCCATCGATTTGCCTTTGCAACAAGAAGACGCGCACACTCATCTTATGAACACCGTTTGGAAACACATCGTCTATAAAAATTTGAAACAAAGCAACGGCAAATCCATAAGAGCCATCGCAACGGCGATCGACATCACGAACCAAAAATTGGCGGAAGAAAAATACGAAGGCGAAATGTCATATCGCGCCTTTGTGAACAAAGCCTATCCTGCTTACACGCGGCTGAATCTCACCAACAACATCATAATGGAACGAATGATAAATATTCCAGAAATGAAATTGGCGGTGAAAGACAGCACGGCGGACAGCGAACTGCAACTCTTTTCTAAAATCACTACGAACGATGGGCAAAATCCCGCGTTGCCGGAAGTGCTCAATCGAAAGGAGCTGCTCACTTCCTTTATGAATGGAACTCGTTCACGCGAATGGGATTTTTACTATCCGTTCGCCAACGGAATGATTCGATGGTATTTGCTTCACACAGAAATTTCCCTGAATCCTTACACGACTTGCGTTGAAGCGAATCTCTACCTGCGCGACATTACCGAACAAAAAATCATGTCGATTTCCAAAGATTCCGTTTTGGACGAAGAAGTTGAATACATTCTATGGCTTGATCTTTCCAACGCAAAATTACATTTGATTCACAAAGCGAACAACGTGAACTGGATTTCCGTAGAAAACGAAGTGGACTATGACGCGCTGGTTCAAAAGATTTTGAACGATGTCGTTTCCACAAAAGACAGAAACGCGGCAGAAGAATTTTTTACGCTGAAAAATCTCATACTAAAACTCAAAGACAAATTCGCCGTAAACTGCACCTTTGAAATTGTTTCCGAAAATTTGCGCGTGGCAATCAAGCAAATGCGCGCATATTATTTGAACAACAATCAAAGCATAATCCTATTTATCTGCCGCGACATTACGGACATCACGCTTTTTGAAAAATTGCAGAATGAAAAACTTTCAAACGCAATCGAACAGGCAAAAAAAGCGAACGCATCCAAAAGCGATTTCCTTTCACGAATGAGCCACGACCTGCGCACGCCGATGAACGGCATAATCGGAATGGCGGAACTTGTCGAAGACGAAGTGGACAAGCCGCAAGCTTTGCGCGAAGACATTCAGAAAATAAAATCTTCTTCAAAATATATGCTGGGACTTTTGAATGACATTCTCGACATGGCAAAAATCGAAAGCGGCAAAATGGAAATTCGCAAAAGCCGTCAAAGCGTTGGAGAAATCGTGGAAGCCATTACGACAATGGCGGTCCCAATGTTCGAAACAAAGAACATAAATTTTTACTGCAATGTCGATACGCGCAAATACAAGAATTTTTTCGTGAACATCGACCGACTGCATTTGCAACAAATAATCATGAACTTGCTTTCCAACGCGAGTAAATTCACGCCAAGCGAAGGGCGCGTGGAACTTCTTTTGAAAATCCTCAATCGCACGGAAAAAACAATCAGCGTAGAAATTACCGTAAGCGATACAGGCAGCGGAATGACAAGGGAATTCCAACAAGTCATGTTTGACTCATTCACGCAAGACGTGAATTCCGTGAACAAAGTCGGAACAGGTCTCGGGCTTTCAATCGTGCACAATCTTGTAAACCTGATGGGCGGCACAATCGAATGTGATTCCGCGCCCGGCAAAGGCACGACTTTTAAAATCACGCTCGCAATGGAATTCCTAGAAGAACTCGCCGAATCCGAGCAGAAAAAATCCGACGAAAAGTCCAAGTCAAAGCCCGAAGCCGAACTCGATGGCAAAAAAATTCTTCTTGTGGAAGACAATCCGCTCAACCAAGAAATCTCGCGTCGCATTCTTCAAAAAAAAGGAATGGTCGTTACCATCGCGGGAAATGGACAAGTCGCGCTGGACACTTTCTCGCAAAGCGAATTGAACGCATTCGACTTGATTTTGATGGACGTGATGATGCCCGTGATGGGAGGAATTGAGTCGGCTACAAAAATTCGCGCGCTAGAACGCGAAGACGCAAAAAAGATTCCGATTATCGCGCTCACTGCAAACGCCTTCATGGAAGACATTCAAAAATGCGTGGACGCAGGAATGAACACGCACCTTTCCAAGCCAATAAATCCCGTCTTGCTGATAAACACGATTCGCGAATATCTTGCAAAATAACGGGATTCAAAAATCTTGTGTAAAAAAATCTGCGCGGAATTTTATCTTTGCATAATTTTTTCAATCCAAATTCTCTTCACAAAGAACAAAAAATTCTATATAATTTCTTTATGAAACAGCCGCGCGATTACACCGTAATTTTTTCCGATGACGACATTCTCGTTTTGAACAAACGCTCGGGACTTTGCGTTGCCGCCGACCGTTATGACGAAAACGCGCCGCGCTTGGATTTAATCGCGCAGGAAGAATTTAGAAAACTCTTCGCCGTACATCGAATCGACAAGGACACGAGCGGAATCGTTTTGTACGCGCGGAACGAAATTGCGCACAAAAATCTTTGCGAGCAATTTCAAAATCATTCCGTGAAAAAAATTTATCATTGCCTTGTGAACGGAAGGCCACTTTGGAAAACGCTCAAAGTCGAGCTTCCGCTTTTGCCCGACGGCGACGCGCATCACAGGACAATCGTTGACAGGAAAAACGGAAAAAAATCTTTGACGGAATTTTCGCTGCTCGGAATTTGCGGGCCGTATTCTTGGCTCGAGGCGCGGCCGCTCACTGGGCGCACCCACCAAATCCGCGCGCATTTGCATGCCAAAAATTTTTCGATTGTTTGCGATCCGATTTACGGCTCGAACCAGCGCGGCGTTTTTCTTTCCGAACTCAAGCGGCGTTACAATGGCGATCCTTATGAAGAACGTCCGCTGATTTCGCGCCTCGCGCTGCATGCATACAAAATCGAATTCATTCATCCGACAAAAAATTCCGCGATGGAATTTTGCGCGCCTTATCCGAAAGATTTGGAAGCCACGCGAAAGCAGTTTCTCAAACTTTTTGGAATTGACCCGCTCGCGAAAAATAATTCTGAAATTTGATTTTGAATTCTATGAAAAATTTTTTTATCGCAAGTTTGATTTTTCTCACAGGATTTTGCGCATTTTCGGCAGAAAAAGAAAATCCGCAAAAAACCCTCGGCTGGAATTTCGGCATTGAAGGAATTTTCGGAGCGCGATTCGGAAAGGAGGGGGAAATCGTATGGGCGAAAAATTCCCAAAACGGCGACAAATACAAACTAAGCGAATTGGAATGGGGATACACTCCCGCATTGTACGCTGGCGCAAAAATTGGCGGCGGCTACAAAAGATTTGAAATTTCGTTCGCCTCGATTTTTTTCTTTCCCACAACTTTCGGCACGATGAAAGATTCGGATTGGAATCAAGACAATGGATATAAAAATGGAAATACTTCCATCAAAACAAATTATTCCGAAAGCGACAACAAAATCAAAAATGGATTTGAACTTGAACTTTCTATTGCATTCAAATTTTACCCGACAAATTTTTTGACGTTGCGTCCAAAAATTTCCCTAGGCTATCAGCAAATGGAATTTAACGCGATGGGCGGAACATTGTGGTATGGAAAAAACAAAGATGTAGATTCTACAAACAATTCATATTATTCATACGACGATGCGGAAAATTCCATTTCAAGGACATTGCCTTACAAACCAGTCATAAAATACAACTTTCAAAATATTTATTTTTGGACAGGCATTCAGGCAGATTTTCTTCCGACGAAAAAAATTCTCCTTTCACTTGCAACTGAAGCCGCTCCAATAGTTTATATGAATTCCTGCGACCAACACATTGAAAGAGAAATGGTTTTCAGAAACATATCGCTTTCGGCATTTTTCGCGGTGCGCCAAAGTGCGCGGGCGCAATTCAATTTCAATAATAATTTTTCTATCGCGCTGAATCTTTGTGGAATGCTTACAGGCCAAAGCACCGGCGTAACTTACGAAAAAGGAAAAGGTGAAAATCTTTACAAAAAATACGACGATAGCAGCGGCGCGTATTCACTTTTTTTCGACATCGGAATTTCCGCAAAATTTGTTTTGTAAAAATTCAAATTCGTGATATAATATTAAATTGAAATTTCCTGCGGACTTAAATTTTTACTTATTTTTTGGGGAGAATTCAAATTGACGACTAATTAAGCGTCGTCAATTTGAATGCCGAGTTTTTTGCTTCGTCAAAAACTCGCATATTTATTGCGATTTTTCGCTTTGCTGCAAAATCGCGGTTTTAACAGTTTGAAAGTTGACGCTTTCTTCACTGTTAAAAAACAATGGAGGAAAATTATGAAAAAAATCATTACGATAAGTCGCGAGTTCGGAAGCGGCGGCCATCTTGTGGGCGAGCTTGTCGCAAAAAAATTGGGCTACAAATTTTTTGACAAGCAGCTCATCGACATGGCGGCGGAAGAGAGCGGGCTTTCTCCGCACTTCATCGAAAAAAGCGAGCAAAGCCTTTCGAGCGTCTGGGTTTACAATATGATGTTCGGCTCGCATTATTCTTCGGTCAACTACAACAACGCCGCCGCTCCCAACACTCTGCCTTTGGTCGATCAGATTTTCAATGCGCAGCGAAAAGTGATTTTGAAAATCGCGAAAGAAGCTCCCTGCGTTATCGTGGGGCGTTGCGCCGACTACGTTCTGCGCGTTTCCGACGAATTCGATGACAACGACATTTTGAATGTTTTCATCTACGCGGACGAAGCGGCGAAAATCGAACGCGCCATAAAAGCGTTCAACACGCCCGAAAAGGATGCGAAGAAATTCATCGCGCAAATCAACAAACGCCGTGCGAATCATTACAACACGTTCACCGAGTACACTTGGGGCGAGCGCGAAAATTACGACTTGCTGATAAACAGCGCGGCCGCCGGAATCGAGAACACAGCGAAGATTATCGCAGATTACGCGAAGTTTTGATTTGCACTGCGCGAGCGCAGAGATGGAAATTTCCTGCGAAGATTTTTCATATTTACGTTGTGCAAATAAAATTCGTTTTTTCCGAATTTTTAATAGTAATTTTTTGAAAAATGTGTTATAATTTTTTCATTCATTTTTAAACATGGAGAAACTTTTATGAAAAAAATTATCTTCGTTGCGGCGGCATTTGTCGCGATTCTTTTTTCGTCTTGCGCAAAGAAAACTTCGGCTTTGAAAATCGGCGTGATTCAGCTTGTCGAGCATCCTGCGCTTGACAACAACTACAAGGGCTTCATCGACGGGCTTGCCGAGGCGGGCTATGTGGCAGGCGAGAACATCGTCATCGATTACGAGAACGCGCAGGGCGAGCAGTCCAATTGCGTCACAATTGCGCAAAAATTGGTGAACGACAAAAGCGACTTGATTTTTGCGATCGCCACTCCTGCGGCGCAAGCCGTCGCAAATCAAACTTCGGAAATTCCGATTTTGGTTTCTTCGGTGACCGACCCCGCTTCGGCGCAACTTGTCAATTCCAACGAGCATCCGGGCGTGAACGTTTCGGGCACTTCCGATCTCACTCCTTGCGCGGCGCAAATGGATTTGCTCAAGCGGCTTTTCCCGGACGCGAAAAAAATCGGAATGCTCTTTTGTTCGAGCGAAGAAAATTCGCGCTTTCAAGTCAATCTTGCCGAAGCCCAGTGCGACGTACTCGGACTTGAATATGTGGAAGCGACGGTTTCCAACACGAACGAAGTTCAGCAAGTCGTGCAAAGTTTGGTGGGAAAAGTTGACGCGATTTACGCGCCCACCGACAATATGATCGCTTCCACGATGGCCACTGTCGCGCTTGTTACTACGCCCAACAAAATTCCCGTGATGTGTGGCGAAGAAGGAATGGTTCAAAGCGGCGGACTTTGCACGTTCGGAATCAACTATTATGAATTGGGAAAACAGACCGCGAAAATGGCCGTGGCGATTTTGCGCGACGGAAAAAATCCTGCGGACATGCCAATTCAGTATTTGGAAAAATGCGACTTTTCCTACAACGCCGACACTGCGCGTGAACTTGGCATTGTGTTCCCCGGCGACTTGTTGGAAGACAATTAAATTAAAATTGGCGGCAAATCTTGTCGTCAATTTACGCCGAGTTTTTCGTTTCGCCAAAAACTCGGTTATTTAATATGCGCGTCGCAAAAAAAATTCGCGCGAAAATTCGTATTGGAGTTTGCGGCGGATTTTCTGTGGGCGCAATTTTACAGGATGGACGAATGCCACCATTTTTAGGAGCGATGCTCGGAGCTGTGAGCCAAGGAATTCTTTGGGGAATTATGGCTTTGGGCGTTTACATCACTTTCAAAATTCTCAATTTTGCCGACATGACCGTGGACGGAAGTTTCGCTTTGGGCGGATGCACTTGCGCGGTTTTGATAGTGAACGGCTGGAATCCGCTTTTGACGCTACTCGTGGCGGTCGCGCTCGGAATGGTCGCCGGCGCGCTCACAGGATTGCTTCACACGAAATTGAACATTCCTGGAATTCTTGCCGGAATCTTGATGCAGCTCGCGCTTTATTCGATAAACTTGCATGTGTTGGGCGGCCCGAACAAGCCGCTCGCGCGCACGAATCTCACGATTGTAAATCACATCAGCGAATTCCTCAATTTGAAAAAAATTGCGTTCGCGCAGGCGGCGACATTTTCCACATTGATCACAGGAATAATTTTTGCCGCTGCAATCGTCATTTTGCTTTATTGGTATTTCGGAACGGAAATCGGCTCTGCAATTCGCGCCACCGGCAACAACGAGCGCATGGGGCGGGCGCAGGGAATCAACACGGACAATATGAAAGTTCTCGCGCTGATGATTTCCAACGGACTTGTCGCGCTCAGCGGCGGGCTTGTAATGCAGCAACAAAGGTTTGGCGACGTGAGCATGGGAATCGGCGCAATCGTGATTGGGCTTGCTTCGATTATTATTGGCGAAGTTTTTCTTGGCGCGAAATTTTCGTTCGGCGTGCAGCTTCTCGGCGTTTTGCTTGGCGCGGTTATTTACAGAATGATTATCGCGCTAGTGCTTCAGCTCGGAATGAAAAGTCAAGATATGAAACTTTTTTCCGCGATTATAGTTGCGTTCGCACTTTCGCTTCCTGTCTTGAAAAAGAAATTCATTCGCAAAAAAAATATTTGCGCGGCGGCGAGCGAGGACGCATACATTTCGAAAAAAAGCGGAAATCCTGATGCCGAAGTCAAATTGTAATTTTTTTATGGAAATAGAAAATGCTTGAAGTGAAAAATATTGCCAAAACTTTCAATCCCGGTCAAATCACGGAACGCAAGGCTTTGAAAGGCGTGAGCCTCACGCTCAACGACGGCGATTTTGTTACGGTAATCGGCGGAAACGGTGCCGGAAAATCCACGCTTTTGAATTTGATTGCGGGAGTGCATTCGTGCGATTCGGGCGCGATTTTGCTTGACGGAAAAAACATCACAAACATAAAAGAACACGAGCGCGCAAAATATTTGGGGCGCGTTTTCCAAGACCCGATGATGGGAACGGCCGCTTCAATGCAAATCGAGGAAAATCTTGCGCTCGCGTACAGGCGCGGCAAACGTCGAACGCTTCGATGGGGCGTGACAAATTCCGAGCGCGCAATTTTCAAAGAGTCGCTTTCCAAATTGGAACTCGGCTTGGAAGACAGAATGGCTTCGCGCGTGGGATTGCTTTCTGGAGGACAGCGGCAGGCGCTCACGCTTTTGATGGCGGTTCTGCAAAAACCACGGCTTTTGCTTTTGGATGAACACACCGCCGCGCTCGATCCGAAAACCGCGAAAAAAGTTTTGGAACTTACGGAATTTTTCGTGCGCCGCGACAATCTCACAACTTTTATGGTGACGCACAATATGCGCGATGCGATTCGCTACGGAAACCGCCTGATCATGATGCTTGACGGACGAATCGTCTATGAAGTGAGCGGCGAGGAAAAGAAAAATCTTGAAGTGAAAGATTTGCTCGAAAAATTCCAAGTGAGCGCAGGCGTGGATTCGCTTTCGGACAAAATGCTGCTTTCATAGTAGACGCGCGGTTTTTTTTGAATTGAATTTTGCATACGCTGGGGAGGGGAAAGCCTTCCCCTCGCTTCAGCCCGCCGCGCGGTCTTCCGCTACCCCTTCTCCGGGGCTTCACCCCAAACCCTTACACACATGCCGCGAATTTTGTATGCAAAACAAAAAACTTGAAGTTAAAATTATCGCAATGCTTTAGCGATAATTTTAACTGTTCAAGTCTCAAACTTTGAACTGTCCGATTTCCTCGGCAATTTGCGCGATTGTGTCGTTCATGTGCCGCGAAAGCCGTCCCAAAGTTTCCTTCGTTTCGTAGATTTTTGTTACGCCTTCGTCCATTTTCTGAACGTTGGTGTTTATCGTTTCCGTGTGTTCTTTGAGCGTGCCCACTTCATTCAAAATCACGGAACTTCCATCCGTCATGCTGTGAGAAGCGGTGCGGACAGCTTCGGTGCTTTCGCTCATCAATTTGAGCGCGGACAAAACTTGATTTGAACCTTCCTGCTGCTCGCTCATTGCGCCGCTGATTTGGCGAACCAATTCGTCTGTCGTTTGAATGTTTTCGGCAACGGATTGGAACGCCGAGCTGGATTCGGTAGAAAATTCCGAAACCTGCCCAATCGAATCGCGGATTTTCATCAACTGCGCGCCGATTGTTTTGGATTGCTCCGAAGAAGTTTCAGAAAGTTTTCGAATTTCGTCCGCCACAACGCTGAAACCTTTTCCGACTTCGCCCGCGTGAGCAGCTTCAATTGCGGCATTCATCGCAAGCAAATTTGTCTCTTCGGCAATCGTTGCTATGACCATATTCGCTTCCTGCAACATTTTTGATTCTGATTCAATTTGAAAAATCCGTTCGCTTACGGCTTGCGATTTTTCGATTCCATCGTCGGCGTTCTTGCGAAGTCCCACGAAAGAATCCGAAAGTTTTCTGACGGAAGAATTCACCGAACCGATATTTCCAATCATTTGTTCGACGGCCGCGCTCGCCTGCGTCACTCCGTCCGTCTGAGTTTCAATGAGATCTTCAAGCTGCTTGATGTTGCCAGTGATTTCATCAATTCGCGCGGAAGTCAACTGAACGCTGGAACTTTGAGTAATCACGCTGTCTTTTACCAGTTCGATGTACTCGATGATTTTATTGATGAGAAGTTCCGTCCTGCCGTTGGCGTTCACCATGTCGTCGCCCACCACAGAAAGATTTTCCTTGGACGATTTTATTTCAATCATAATTTCCTGCAATTTTGTCACGAATTGATTGAAGCCGTTCACGACATCGCCAATTTCGTCATTTGCAGTTTTGGTGAGGCGCTTCGTCAAATCGGCGTTGCCGCTGGCAATGTCTTCGATTGCCAAAACGACATTCCGCAACGGCCGAAGCGAACCAGCAATCATCACGCCCAAGACCACCAAAATTATCACCGCCAAAATCAAATTGCCCACCAACAAAAATTGGCTGAGGCTGTCGGCGGTTTTATGGATTTGGCTCACAGGAATCGTAACGCCCATCGCCCAAGGAGTTTTCGCCACCTTGCTGTACACGACGCGAAGTTGTTCCGAACCATTTTTTATTTCCGTCTGCCCGCGCTGATTTGCAAGCATCGATTGCGCCAAAGCGTTTACGTCCGCGCTCACATCGTCATCTTTGAGATAGTTCGTCGTCATCACAAGGTCATTGTCATAATGCGCAATCACCTCGCCATTTCCGTCCAGCATAAAACTGTGCCCGTCTTGCCCAATCTTCAAACTGGAAATCAAATTCTGCAAATAATCCATTCCGGCCACACCGACGAACATTCCCACAACTTGATGGCTTCTATTGTACGCGGCCTTTACGAACATTACACTCACTTTGCCGGTGGCCTTCGCAAGAGTTGGATTGTTCACCACGAAAGTCGCGCCTTGATCCATAATTTGCTTGTAATACGCGCGGTCGCCGTGGAAGCCCGTGTTTCCCGAATCATAAAAAGAATTTCCGTTCGCGCTGATGAAGAGCACATAAGAAAAACCTTGCGGGCGGCGATCCGTCGTAGTCGTGAGCCATCGTCCGATTTCCTCCGCGCTCCCATCATTGTAGACGACATCGGAATTCGTATAAAAATCAAGTTTGGTCAAAGTGTTGTCAACAAAAGCGTCAACGCTTTCCAAATACGAATCAAAAAGCGAATTCACGTTTTCATTGGTATCGTTGACGGTCATATTGCGCACCCGCCAAATCACGAACAAATTCAGCAGCGCCAAAAGGACGACATTCGTCAATCCTGTTACGACAACTATTTTCGTAACCATCGTCTTTGATTTCCGCTTCTTTGAACCTTCATCATCTTCAGCCATGAAAAACCCCTTGGCAAACAAATTTTCGCCTTGTATCGCACGCAAAAAAGTATGCTTTTAAAAATTCGTTTTGCATTTTAAATTTCGGCGAATTTTTAATTCAAGTTAAATGCCGCGAGCTTTTTTTCACAAGCAATTTGCTTGCTACGAAATTCTATGCAAGATTTTACCTTGCGCAAAACGGCACGGCATTTTCACATACGAATAAAATCGAATTTTTTTCGCATGCAATTTAAAACAAAGCAATAGATTATTATACATCAAAAACACCAATGTTGTCAATTTTTCTCTTTCCGATGTTGACTTTTCGGCAAAAATTTTATATCTTTTAAAAAAGGTTTTCGTTGAAAACTTGAAATTTTTATTTACAATAGAGGACATAAAATGAAAGTAAAACCTTTAGCAGACCGCGTCTTGCTCAAAGCCGACAAAGCAGAAACAAAAACCGCTTCGGGAATCATCATTCCTGACGCAGCGCAGGAAAAAACTCAAACCGCCATCGTTGAAGCCGTAGGCCCAGGAACGGAAAAAGATCCCGTTACTGTAAAAGTCGGCGAGCGCATCATGTACGACAAATATTCTGGCACGCAAATCAAAATTGATGGCGAAGAATATCTCATCGTAAAAATGAGCGACATCATCGCAATCATCACAAAATAAGCCGCTTCTTTAAACCGAACTTTTGAGAAATTTCGATTTTTCAAAAGTTCGGTTTCATCCGTGCATACCGTATTCGCGAATTTCTTTCAAGCAGATTGTTTGCGACAAAATCATGTCGCCAGTTTTGATATTACGATTTCAATTCGCTGAGCAAAAGCCGCGCATTGCCATTGCTTGGATTGAGATAAAGTCCGTATTCCAGCGAACGTCGTGCGTTGTTTTTTTCTCCCAATTTATTGTAAGTGCAACCGAGCCTGTACATAATTTCGGATTTCAAATAACTGTCCGTAGCGCGATTTGCGGCGGCTCCATACAATTTCAGCGCAGTATCCTTGTTGCCAGTGCTCGAATAAATCATCGCCAAATTCGCCGCGCTTTGAACGTCACATTCGGGAGAAAGCTCAAATGCGCCGAATGAATTTTCGGAAGATTTCTTTTCGCCGAAAACCGCGCGTTCGTAAAGCCGTTTCGCCAAAAACGAATCGTTTTGGGAAGCCGCAAAAAATGCGGCATATTCAATTTCCCACAAATCCATTTTCGGAATGTTTTTCAAAAGTTCGCGCACAAAAGGCTCTTTTTCGTCAAACCCGAAACGCGCATTTAAATATTTTACGAAAATGTTTTTCGCCTCGTCATATTTTTCAAATTCCAAAAAAATGTGAAGCGCGTATTGAACGATTTCTGGCGGATACAAATTTGGCGCGAGCGTGTTCTGTTCCAAAAGCCGCCAAATTTTCGAAATCCGCGCACGCTCGTCAATGCTAGTGGAAATCCTGTCTTCCAAATCCAAAATCGCGACATGCAGATTTTTGTCGCCAGTGCGCTCAAGCGATTCACGCATCCGAGCGAGCGCATCGCTAACAGGAATGCGCGGAAGTTCATCAAATCGTTTCATATCCGCGCTTACAATGCCGGCATCGCGCAAAGCCCGCGTGAGCGGATCGTCCAAAACTCGCCGCGCACTTTCGTATGCAAAATTTCCGTAGGCAATGAGAGCCGGCGAAAAATCCGGCCATTTTTCCACAACAAAGTCAAGGATTTTTTTCGCGTCCTGCGGATTGTCGCGTTCTTGCGAATAAAGCGCGCTGTTCAAATAAACTCGAGCGAGCAAATCCGAAGAATCTTGTTCCGCCCCCGAAAGCATAAGGCTTGCAATCAAATCATCGCGCACGCTTTCCGCCATATCCTCTTCGCCCAAACGCACATAGCAATCCGAAAGCAACGAAGCCACTTCCACCGCGCTCACTTGCGTCTTGTCGGGAATTCCTTCATAGAATGAATTTTCATTGCGCTCAAAAAGTCTCCCTGCTTCCAAAAGGCTTTCTGCGGCATATTCATATTTTTGACCGTCATACAAAACCTCTGCCCAAAAATATGCGTCCGCGCCACTTTTTTTCGTTTCAGGAGCAAGAGCCGCAGCCGCACCGAATTCGCCGCGCGCCAAATACGCAAGAGCTTCGTTGCGAAGCCAAGCGTTGTCATGCGAGGCTTGCCACGCGCCGTGATAAATCGGAAGAAAATCCGCGCCAAGAAAAAAATCCAAATCGTGTTCGCCGTCCTGCGAAAGCAAATTACGAAAATACATTTCCGCGTAAAGCGAAGAATATTTCGTGCCCCGCAAAATTTCGGATTGCGAAAAAGCCTTTTCATATTCGCCGGCATCTTTCAAAATCGCGGTGTAAATCGCGTTCAATTCCAAATTTTTGGGATGCTTTTTCAGATTTTTCAAAATGACTTTTTCACCGGATTTTTTTTCGGAAAGCAAAACATATCGCCTGTAAATTCCAATCGCTTCCATCGGAGAAACGATTTTCTTTTGCACGGCGTTCAAAATTTTCAGAGCGTCGGAAGGATTGTTCTGGGCGATGTAGCGATCAGCCTCGTCCAACATCGAAACAATGGCGGAAGCATGGCTTTTTAGAGAACAAGACGAAAACACAAAAGCCGCCACCAATACTGCGAGAAAAAAAACTTTTTTTGCGCGATTTTTCATTGCCTTGTTTCTTTTGAAACTTTGTCCAAAACGCCGTTTATGAATTTGCACTTGTCTTCCACACCTAAAGATTTTGCAATTTCCAAAGCCTCGTCGATTATAATCGGACTTTCGATTTCCTTTTGATATAAAATCGAAAAAATGCTTATTCGCAAAATTGCAAGCGCGACGCGATTTAAACGCGAAAATTCCCAATTCGGCGCGAGGTGGGATTTTACAAGAGAATCGATTTGTTCGATATTTTCAAGCGAGCCGCCCAAAAGATGGCGAGCGAAAGTCAAATCGTCATCGCCGCCATTTTCGAGCCAATCGAACGAAATCGCGGCGGCGGCATCTTTCTGCCCGCTCAAATCCCAGGAATACATTCCTTGAACGGCGGCAAGCCTAGACTCGTGCCTGTTCATCGCGCTACCAAGAAAGCAATTTTATAAGTTCGTCGCCAGTTTTTTTACGTTGAACATTCTCCGCCGTGTTGAGCGATTTAAGCAAATCCTGTCGAGATTTTTCAAGGAACTGATATTGCTTCTGCTGCGTCAAAGCGCCGCGAATCATTTCGTAAACAGTTTGAGTTGAATCAGGCTGAATAACGTCCGAAAGCGTCAAAGCCTTGGCAGGATATTTTTCCAAAATCACATAGAATTGATACGACTGCGGATTCTCGCGAACATCAGAAGGCTTGTTCAAAGGCTCATCGAACATCGCCAAAAGCTGATCGGCGGAAATTCCCAATTGAGCCGCGTTCTGCGGAGTCTTCATCACGAAAATATTCGTGCTCACATAACCCGATTTTTGCGGATCCGTGTTTTCCGCGCGAATTTTATCCACCGAAGTCTTGCCACTTTTTAAATCCGCCAAAAGGCTCTCGATTTTCGACTTGGCATTGGTATTTCCCTGCTTGGGCGCGGCGACGAGAAAAAGTTTCATAGAATCTGGTCTATTGAAATTTATTTTGTTCAGTTCATAATAATCGCGGATTTCTTTGTCCGTCGCGGCAACTTTCTGCAATTCGGACTGCTTTTGCGACAAAACGTAGCGTTGAACCACGAGCGCGGGGCGAATCATATTGCTCTTGACTTCGGCGATAGTCATTCCAGTTTCTTCTTTGACAAACTGCGCAAACGGAATTTTTTTCTCCTGACGAACAAGGTCGTCCAATTCTTTTTCGGAATAAACGCGCGGAAGCCCCAATTGCTGGGAAATGTTCTGCAAAAACATTTGGTCGATTTCCGTGGACTGGACTGTGATGCCAGCCTTTTTTGCCGCCTGCAAGACGAGCTTTTGATTTATCACGGCTTCGTAAATTTGCTCACGTTCTTGGGGAGTGAGTTTTCGTCCCGCATCCTTTTCCTGCGAATCCACGAGATCCTTGACTTCCTTCACGGTGACTGTTTCGGAGTCAGTGTATTTTACAACGGCGAGCGGCTGCATCAAATTTTGCGCCGTAGCACAAAAAACGCCGACCAAAGCAAAAAAAGTTCCAATTGCGATCTTTTTCATATTTACCTTCTTTTCCTTAAACTACGATATTCGCATTAAGTTACATAATTATTGACAACAAGCAAAAAAGTACAAAAAGACTTTTCCGCTTGTAAGCGGTGTAACTTTATTTGGAGGGAGGACACCCCTCTATACGCAAGCCTTGTGGCTTGCTATCGAGTTTCATAAACGAGCAAAGCTCGTTTATGAAACTCGCAATTTAAGGCATTTGCAAGTTTTCGAAGAAAACTCGCCTTGCAAGCCGCGTTATTTTTCCAACGGAAGCCCGCCGGAAATCACGGCGCGGATTCTGCGAACGCCTGCCGATGACGACTGCTCTTTCGTGATTTTGAATTCGCCGATTTGCGCCGTGTGCTGCACGTGCGGGCCGCCGCAGACTTCCTTGCTGAACCAATCGTGCGCGGGATCTTTGCCGATTGTGTAGACTTTTACATCCTCGCCGTACTTGTTCGTAAAAAGCGCGCGCGCGCCGCTTTCCTTTGCCTTTTCCAATGGAAGAATTTCCATCGTGACGGGCAAATCTTCCTTTATTTTTTCGTTGACGATTTTTTCAACGCGCGCGATTTCTTCGGCTGTCATCGGCCTTCCAAACGTAAAGTCGAACCGCATGCGCTCGTTGTTGATGTTGCTGCCTTTTTGCGCGACTTCCGCGCCCAAAACATCCGTCAAAGCCTGCTGCAACAAATGCGTCGCCGTGTGATATTTCGTGGTAATTTCGCTTTGCTCGGCAAGACCGCCTTTTGCCTGCCCCGCGTCAAGGCTTTTGGAAGCCTCCTGATGCTTTTTTTCCGCTTCCTTGAAACCGGCCTTGTCAACCGTGAAGCCGTTTTCCGCCGCCAATTCTTCGGTGAGCTCAAGCGGAAATCCGAACGTGTCGTAAAGCCGGAACGCCACTTTTCCGCTGATTTCCTTTTTCGGATTTTTCAGCAAATTCGGCAAAAGCCGCTGGAATTCCGCCTCGCCGTTTTTCAGCGTCAATCGGAATCTGTCTTCTTCCGCGTTGAGTTCTGCGAAAATCTTTTCCCTATTTTGCTCCAATTCAGGATAGGCATTTTTGAAATTTTCGATTACGGCAACGGCGACTTGCGCGAGGAAATTTTTCTCGATGCCGAGTTTCATTCCATGGCGGACTGCGCGGCGAATCAGGCGGCGCAAAACATAGCCCGCTCCCAAATTGCTAGGAGCTACTCCGCGCTGATCTCCCAAAATGAAAACCGCCGCGCGCGCGTGGTCGGCAATGATTCGGACGCTCGTGTCCTTCGCCTCGTCCGCGCCGTAATTGTACGAAGCGAGCTTTTCGATTTCCGCGATAATCGGCTGAAAAACTTCCGTCAAATAAACAGAAGTTTTTCCTTGCAAAATGCAGTTCGTTCGCTCAAGCCCCATTCCAGTATCGACATTTTTTTTGGGAAGCGGCTCGAGAGTGCGCTCGTCCTTGCGATTGAATTGCATGAAAACATTGTTCCAAATTTCCATCCAATTCGCGCTGTCGGTTTTTTTGTTCGAGCCGGCAGGAGGGATTCCTTCGCCAACCCAATAGAAGATTTCAGTGTCAGGACCACACGGACCAACAGGACCCGCCGCCCACCAATTGTCGCTCGCCGGCAGATACGCGATTTTGTCTTCGCTCATGCCGACGCTTTTCCAACATTCCGCCGCTTCATCATCGCGAGGCGCGTTCTCGTCTCCTTCAAAAACCGTCACGGAAAGCATGCGCGGATCGAGCGCGAGCCATTGCGAACTTGTCAAAAATTCGTATGAAAAAGAAATCGCTTGTTTTTTAAAATAATCGCCGAGCGACCAGTTGCCGAGCATTTCAAAGCAAGTGAGATGGCTCGTGTCGCCCACTTCGTCAATATCGCCCGTACGGATGCATTTTTGGTAATCAGTGAGGCGCGTTCCAGCAGGATGCGGCTCGCCCAAAAGATAAGGCACGAGCGGATGCATTCCCGCCGTGGTAAAAAGAACCGAAGGATCATTTTCGGGAATCAGGCTTTGCCCCGAAATTTCGGCGTGATTTTTGCTTTTAAAAAATTCGATAAATTTCGCACGAAGTTCGTTCGCAGTCATAATTTCAGTTTAATGGAAAACGCGAATATTGTCAATTAGTCGGAAGGAATGCGGCATTCGAAGGCACGGATTTCGATGAAGGCAAGAAACGGAAAACAAAGTGCGCAAGATGAACGGAAAGTCACACGGCTTG
Organism: uncultured Treponema sp.; assembly: GCA_947174385.1. Taxonomy (GTDB): domain Bacteria; phylum Spirochaetota; class Spirochaetia; order Treponematales; family Treponemataceae; genus Treponema_D. The sequence goes on along the minus strand of CAMWIU010000023.1, from coordinate 1,729 downwards.
GTGAAAAATGTCATACGGCTTATGGCAAACGTTCACACGGCTTGGCGAAAATAGTCATACGGCTTAACGCAAACGTTCACACGGCTTGGTGAAAACATTCACACGACCGTCGCGCACAATGCGCATTGCCGTAAGGCGGTATGACAACTTTTCGCGGCGAATTATTCTACGGCGGAAAGCGTGATAATTTTTCCCGGAATCTCGTAGACATCCGAAGAAAGAATTTTCGCGGGGCGGAACAAAAAGGTATCGCTTGTCTGAGAACGAGAAATCGTGTACACTTCGTCGAAATATCGATTTTCCGCGCGCGAATTGAATTGAACGACAATCGCGGACTTTACCATCATCAAAAAATACACGCCGTTTTCGTTCCGACCTTCGTTGTCAATTTTGTAGCTGCCATTTTTGAACGCTACCGAAATTCCGTTGGGCGCAATCCAACGCGGAACTTGTTCCAGTTTTTCGCGAATCTCAGTCAATTCCTGCGGAACTTCTTCAACGGAATTAAAATTCCTTCGCATGTTCATTTTTTTGTATTGTCCGTTCCAAAGCGCGTCAACTTGGATTCTCATCCCAACATCATCTAGGACGCGGACGCGAATTTCGTTGAGGCCTGTAAGCCCGATGTCGAATCTTCGGCGCAAATTTTCCACCGAAACATTCACCGTGGAAAGATAGATGCCGTTGCGATACAAATTCGAATTCTGCCAGCTGAAAATTTCCTGGGAATCGTCCTCCAAAAAAATCACTTCGCGCGCGGCGTAGTCAAAAAAAATGTAGCGGATTTCTTTTTCCGCGCTGTCGGTCATATACCACAAGCCGTTCAAATAATTCGCGAACGTTTCCACAGTGCCGTCCTGAATTTTCGCCAATTCCGCGGCGGCAATATTTTTTCCGGTGACGAAAACTTGCCGCGTCTGAACGTAGCGTCCCGCGCTTTCATCCCAATTGTATTCGGTTTGAACTTGGCTCAAATTTCCCACGCCCGGGCGCGTGTCCGATGCGTAAACCCAAACTGGAAAGCTTCTTCCGGAAGATTGCGAAAGATTGTAAGTTTCGCTGCGATTGTATTGTTGAATGAAAATCGTTCCGTCGGATTTGAAACTGCCGATATTTACAACGCCGCTGCGTCTGCAAAAAAACATTTGCAAGACCGCCTGCTCGTCGTCGGTAAAACCTTGGTAAACGAGCGCGATTCTGTGGTCGCCCGTAACGTCCATTCCGTTGTACGAAAGCGAGCGCAATTGCGTGATTTCCGTGCGCAATTCGGCGACGCGATCGTAAAGCGTGGTTTCAGGATTGTAAAGACCGACAATCAAATATAAAGAAGGATTTTCGTTTTTTCGCACCACGAGAATTTCATCGTCAAAATTGTCGCCGTTCAAATCGATTCCGCTTGAGCCTAAAAGAGTTTCGTTCGCGCGGAGCGGCATAAATGAAACAATCGCGCTGTCCTCGATTCCAAGCGAATTTTCCGCGACGGAAAATCCTTCGCCCTGGGATTCGCCGGAAACAGGCAAATCCTGCACGCCGACTTTTTTCGCGGACTCGGAAGTTTTCTTCGTAAGAAAAATCACGAGCAAAACCATTGCGACAATCACAAAAAACGCAGGAATAATTCTTCGCATTTTTCTATGATAACATTTTTGGCGGAAAATGGCAACCTGAAATTTATTTGGAGGGAGGACACCCCTCTACTTTCGAAGCGGGGGTTTCCTCCCTCCAAACC
>CAMWIU010000022.1 GCA_947174385.1 uncultured Treponema sp. | reverse complement strand
TTCATGTTTAAGCTTTGTAATGAAGGCCATACTTTCTTCAAATTTTTCCAAATCGATTTTTGCATAATCCAAAATGATCTGTCGATGTTTTTGCGTTTGAAATTCTGAATCGGAAATCGAATTCATTTCGCGCAAAAGCAAGTCGAATTTTTCACTTGCATGTCCGCCGTGCACAGTGACATTCGCGCCGGATTTTGCGAGCATGAGCGAAATTGATTTTCCGATGCCGCCCGAGCCGCCGACAACGAGCGCGTTTTTTTTGCAAAAAAAATTATCGAAAGAATTCATAAAAAAATCCTAGCACAAAAAACGAAAAATAGATATAGTAAAAAAATGAATTTGAAAAATGTTTGCATAATTCTCGCGCATCCGGAAGAAAGCCGCAACATTGGCTCGGCGTGCCGCGCGATGGCGAATTGCGGAATCGAATGCCTGAGAATTGTCGGCTGCCGTTCCGATTACGACGACGAGCGCGTGAAAATCCTCGCGATTCATGCGGCAGAAATTTGGGAACGCGCCGAATTTTTTTCCGACATAAAATCCGCTACGGCCGATTGTGTTTTGAGCGCGGCCACCACGCGCAGGCGCGGGAAAAAACGCAAGGGCAAACTTTTTCTTCCCGAAGAATTCTGCGAGTTCGCAAAAAATTCTTCCGACGGAAAAATCGCAATCGTTTTTGGAAATGAGCGCGCGGGACTTTCCGACGAAGAAGTCGCCTCGTGCACGCTCGGAGTTACGATTCCTTCGAGCGAAAATTTTCCTTCGCTGAATTTGTCGCACGCCGTGCAAATAATTTGCTACGAATTATTTCGCGCGCAAAATCCGAACGAAAAAGGTTTTACGCCGATTGATTTGAATCGCCTGGAAAAAACGGTTTTTAAAATCAGCCAAAGTTTGGAAAAAATCGGATTTTTCAAAATCGCTGGAAAAAGCGACATGGAAAATTTTTGGCGCGGAATTTTGTCGCGAGCAATTTTGTCGGAAAGCGAAGCGAAATACATCGAAAAAATTTTCACGAAAGCCGCAGGGCTTGCCTCGAAAAATTTTCTTTCGAAGCCGCAAGAATTGCCGCTTGATTCAGCGGCTAAAAAATAATCGCTTCTTGATCGATGATTCCAGTGTGGCGCGAAAGCAACGCCGCGCGGCGAATGCACGATTTGAACTGCCGAAAATTTCCCGGCCATTTTCCCGAACAAAGTTTTTCCATCGCTTTGCCAGTGATTTTAAAATCAATGTTCAAGCGCGATTTGATTTCACTCAAACTGTCCTCCGCCAAGCCAGGAATATCTTCCGCGCGTTCGCGCAAGGCTGGAATTACAATCGGAAAATCCACGATGCGCCAATACAAATCCTCGCGAAATTTTCCTTCCTCAACCATTTGCTTAAGATTTGTGTTCGTCGCAAAAATCAGGCGCACATCGGATTGGATTTCTTCGTCAGAGCCGACTGGACGGAAAAATCCAGTTTCTATTACGCGCAAAATTTTCGCCTGAGATTCCAGCGAAAGGTCGGCGATTTCGTCCATGAAAAGCGTGCCGCCATCCGCAGTTTTGAAAAGTCCCTCGCGCGATTTCGCATCGGTGAACGCGCCGCGCACAGTTCCGAACAAAACGCTTTCAATCAAATCCTTGTTGCTGTTTCCCATATTCACAACAACGAACGGCTTGTTTTTGCGGCAGGAAATTTCGTGCGCGATTTGCGCGGCAATTGTTTTTCCAGTTCCACTTTCGCCGAAAAAAATCAATGTAACACTTGTGTCCGCGACCAAAAGAATTTTTTCTTTGATTTCGTTTATCTTTTTTGAATTGCCCGTGAGACGCGCGAATTCCGGAATCGATGAAAAAATTGAGGCTTGATTTTTTCCGCCAAAATCATTCGTCCTGCCATTTTCTTTTTGAACCATGCTTTGGACTACTTTTTCAATATTCTATGCCAGACAAGTAATATTTTAAAGTATAAATAAGGAAAAATCAAGAAAATTTTAAACGGATTTTTGAAAATTTCACTCCAAATTTCACGACCCGCGTTGAACGTGGATTCTTTGACGCGACGAACTTGATCGGAAAAAATTCCGATTGCATCGCGATAATAAATGAATATGCTTGACGAAAATCGATTGCGTCTGTTGAAAACCCAAGTGTCGCGCTCTTTCACGCCTTCGCTCAAAAGCACAAGGGAGGGGGAGGCCTTGTAGATTGCCTGAATGATATCGTCTTCCTGATTTTTCGGATAGTAGCCCACGTATCTTCCGACGATTTGTAAATTGGGAAAAGTTTTCCGAACATTGCCATAGGCTTTTTGCAGCGACTTCTTTTTGCCGCCCAAAATATAGAAAGTCTTGTAATGCGAATCCAAAATCGAAAGCACGTCGATAATCGCGGTGAACGGATTGTAGCGCACGGGAATTTTTCGTTTTAAAAATGACGCGCCTTTCAAAATGCTTTTTGAAATCGGCAAAATCAAATCGGCGTTTTTCACGCATTCGGAAAAAGAATTTTTTCTTCGCGCTTTCAAAAGTCCCCACACTGAAAGGAAGACGATTTGCTTTGTGCCTGGCTTTATGAGAAGTTCCAAAATTTCCGTCTCAAGATTTTCTTCCGGGCAAATGTCCACGGGCACGCCCAAGATTTCAATTCGTTCCATAAATCATTTTCCTTAATTTTGAACATTGAAGAAAATTTCAACTTCTTAAATGCTCAAAAATTCATTTTTCGCGCATTGAGTGCGCGTCAATTTTCAATCAAACTTTGAACTGCCGCCATTCCGTAAAGCGCGGCCGTTTCGCAGCGCAAAATATTCGTGTTGAAATGCACGCCGCAAAATCCTGCGTCCAAAAGCCGCGCGAATTCCGCAGGAGAAATTCCGCCTTCGCATCCGACCGCGAGAGCGCACGCTTTTATTTTCTTCAAGTCGAATTTTTCCGAAACCGATTCATTCGCAAAAATCGCTTTTCCAAACGCAGTCGTATTTTCGCAACGTTCATACAAAACAAGCGCGCGTTTTTCCTGCGCCGAAAAATCGCAAGTTTCACGCCGCCAAAATTCCAACGCCGCATCCAAACTTTGTGCGGGCAGAATTTTCGTTTCCACGGCAGAGCCGCTTTGTTGACGAGCCTCGCGAATTATTCGTTCGTAGCGCGCGGCGTTCTGCAAAGTTTTTTCGCAGCCGCCTTGCGTGTATTCGCCCACAATCGGCACGACAAAACTCACGCCGCATTCCGTCGCCTGCCTTACAATCAATTCCAATTTTTGCGGCTTCGGCAAAAACTGGAACAAAAAATATTTCGCGTTCAAAGCGCACGAATTTTTTTCGCTAAAATTTTCGGCGGATGCTTCGGACGAAATTTCCGCGCATTTTTGCAAAACAATTTTTTTCCGCGCGTCGTCAATTTTGCAAATCGTCATGTTCGCGCCAGAAAATTTTTCCGACGAATTTTCGATTCGAACATTTATCATGTCGCCGACGCTCAAACGCAAAACGTTCCGCAAATAATGGAAATCTTTTTTATCCAAAACCAAAAGCCCGTTTTTGTCGAGCGGCGTTTCACAAACAAACTGCCTCATTTAAATTTCCGATATTTTCAAAAATTTCAATTTTCATTTTGTGCTGGCGAAGAATTTTTTTCGGAAAGCGCGTCGGAGGCTTCCGCTTCTTCCTGCAATTCTTTGAGCGTCTTTGTGCTCCTCACGAGCCTTTTGAAATTTCCTTCGCGCAAAATTTCCAACGCCGCATTCAACTGCACGTCAAAATCCAAATCGTAAAGCTGCGGCTCTTTCGTGCGTCCCACTTCAATCCGAATAAGTCTTCGCAAAAGTCGCAAATCCAAGCCGAAATCTTTTTGCAGCTCCGAAGCGTAATTTGCAATTTCTTTTTCGCCCATGTTCGGATGCGATTCGACATATTTTCGAATCGTTTCTTCCTCGGACAATTTTATCAAAGCCTTGGTTTGCTCGTCGGTATATTGCGGGCTCAGCGCGACTTCCTTGTCCGGCGGAATTCCGATTTTGTCGATGTTTGTGTCGCTGGGAGTGTAGTAACGCGCCACCGTGATTTTTATGCCATCGCCGTGATTGAGCGGCATCACTTGCTGGACGCTTCCTTTTCCGTAAGTGCGCTCGCCGACGAGATATGCCAAATGATTGTCTTTTAACGCGCCGCTCAAAATTTCGGACGCGCTCGCGCTTCCGCGATTTATCAAAACTACGATCGGAATGTTTTTTACAACCGTGTTTTTTTCGCTCGCATTGATCGAACGCGATTCATAAGGAAGGCGACTTTTCGTGCTGACAATCGGGCCTGCATCGATGAACTTGTCGGCGATTTTCGCCGCGCTGTCCAAAAGGCCGCCGGGATTGTTTCGCAAGTCAATCACAAGGCCTTTGTATTTTTTTTCGTCAAAAAAATCGATCGCGTCCTGAACGCGCAAAACAGTTTCCGGCGTGAACTGAATCAATTTCATGTAACCGTAATTGCCAATCATTCCGTATTCCACGGTGGGCACTTCAATCAAATCGCGAATCAAAGTTCTTTTGAACGTAACGCTTTTTCCTCGCAAAACCGTCACTTCCACGCCCTCGCCTTTTGGTCCGCGCAATTTCGAAAGAACTGTTTCCATCGACATTTCGGGAGTCGGCTCGCCATTGATTTCAATCAATTTGTCGCCAGCTTGAATTCCGGCTTTGAATCCGGGCGTTCCTTGAATCGGAGAAACCACGTCCACATACGCGGGGTTTTCCGGCGTAGAATTGTTGCGCTTGGAAATGGAAAGTCCCACGCCGTAGAACGCGCCTTCGGTCGTGTCGTTGAGCGAGCGCATGTCCTGAACATCAAGGTAAACCGTGTAAGGATCGCCGAGCGAATCCATCATTCCTTTGAGCGCGCCTTTGTACAAAACTTCGGGATCAACTTCTTCGACATAGCGATTTTGAAGCGTGTAGAAAATCTGCGCGAAAGTGCGGATGTATTCGTTCGAAAGTTCCTGCTTGGAACGCGAGTCCGGCTGCGAAGATTGCGCGAAACATTTTGAAACAAAAAATCCCGAAACGAAAAAACAAAGCGCGAACGCCGTCGCCCTGAAAAATTTTATTTTGTTCAAAGAATGATTTTCCATATCAGAATATTTTATAACAAACGCGACAAGAAATCAAGATAAAAATCGTTTCTTAATTTTTACAGGCGAATAAAATTTAAATTTTATTCGCCTGTAAAAACGTCATTTCGCAACGGAGTGAGAAATGATGTTGAATCCGCGAGTTTTTGAAAAAAAACTCGAAGTTAAAATTGTCGCGCTATTTTAACGACAATTTTAAACGCTTCGAATTCGTATTGAATTGACATGCGGATTTGGAATTCGAATTTCATTGAAACGGCTTTCGCAATTTTCGCGGAGGCCGTTTTTTTACTTTTTAATAAATCGCCAAACAAAAATTTTTTCACTCCGCTACGCACAACGCGAAGGCAGACGGTAAGCAAAAATTTCCCAAATATTCCGACAAAAAAAAGCACAAAATGACAAGACTTTTCTTTCGCGCTAGTATATCCTTTCCTAAAACAGGCAGAAAAGGAGGCGCGCAATGGAATGGACGGAGGCACTGAACAGGACGATCGCATTCGCCGAGGCGCACTTGCGGGAACGGCTGACAGTGGCGGATCTGGCGAAAGCGGCGGGCATTTCGGCATTCCATTTGCAGCGGGGATTCCGGATTATCACGGGGTTTTCGCTTGGCGAGTACGTCAGAAACCGCAGGCTGTACTGTGCCGCGCTTGAAATTGCGAACACAGAACGCAGCATCCTCGACATCGCGCTTGACTTCCAGTACGAAACGGCGGAAAGCTTTACAAAGGCGTTCAGCCGTTTCCACGGAAGTACGCCGAGCCAAGTCCGCAGCGAGGGTGCAAAAAAATCTGTACTTCCAATCACTCCTTTTCTGCCAGTGACAATTTCAATCCATGTTACAGGAGGCAACAAAATGGATTACGAAGTGATGACCGTCAAAGGCTTTACTCTCATCGGGTTTGAACGGGAATTTCCGTTTGGAGATTCTTACACAACCCTGCCACAATTTTGGGACGAAATGCGCAAACGGTATTTCAAAAAACTTTGGGGCGGAAACGCTCCCGAAACGCCGCAGGAAATGGCGATTTTGGAAAACGGCATCGGTGAATTCGGCATCTGCATTGACAGCACTGGCAGCGACAAATTTCGCTATATGATTGCGGGCGCGTACAAGGGCGGCAATGTCCCTGAAGGCATGACGACGTTCGATGTTCCCGCTGGCGACTGGGCGAAGTTCCGCGTCATCGGTCCACTTCCCGGCGCACTCCAGGCAGTGAACACGCGCGTCTTCAAGGAATGGCTTCCCGGCAATCCCGACTGGGAAGCCGCCGGCCAGTACACCATCGAATGGTACAGCAACGGCGACACTAACAGCTCTGGTTATTTAAGCGAAATCTGGCTTCCCGTCAAGCGTAGAAAGTGAATGCGGACGAGCGACTAAAAGCTCTTGCGATGTATTTTTGACGCAAGCTTTAAACGTTCCGAATTCACATTGAATTGATGCGCGAGTTTGAAACTTGAGTTTCATCGAAACGGCTTTTGCAATTTTCGCGGAAGTCGTTTTTTCGCTTGCTGTTTATACGAACAAGATTTTTTATATTTTTTTGAAAATCAACGATGTGTTCACACCGCCGAATGCGAAATTGTTCGACATAACAATGTCGGTTTTTATTTCGCGGCCGTTGCCCATGATGTAATCGAGTTTTCCGCATTCGCCGTCCAAATTTTCGCTCGTAAGATTCAGCGTCGGATGAAACCAGCCGTCGCGCATCATGTTCACTGCGACCCAAGCTTCGATCGTGCCGCACGCGCCGAGCGTGTGTCCCGTGTAACTTTTCGTGGAACTAATCGGAACGGCGCGCTTGAACACGCTTTCGGTGGCATTTGTTTCGGCGACATCGCCGTGCCCTGTGGCTGTTCCGTGCGCGTTCACATAGCCAATTTCACCTGGGCTGATTTTCGCGTCCTCAATGGCAAGTTCGATTGCGCGCGCCATTGTTGCCTGATTCGGAGTGGTGATGTGGTTGCCATCTTGATTCGTGCCAAATCCGATAATTTCCGCGAAAATTTTTGCGCCGCGAGCTTTCGCATGTTCGTATTCTTCCAAAATCAAAGTGCCCGCGCCTTCGCCAATTACAAGCCCATCGCGTTCCTTGCTGAATGGGGAGGGGGTGGTTTTTGGCGCATCATTTTTCGTGCTCGCCGCATAGAGCGTGTCGAAAATGTCGCTGTCCGCCGCCGAAAGTTCTTCCGCGCCGCCGGCGATCATCATATCCTGAAAACCGTATGCGATTTGCTCATAAGAATATCCGATTGATTGGCTTCCCGAAGTGCAAGCCGTGTTCGTCGTGATGATGCGTCCGCGAATTTGAAAATAAACGCTCAAATTGGAAGCCGCAGTTTGAGGCATCGCGCGAACGTAAGTTGTCGCGTCCATTCGCGAACAATCGTTCGTTTCGAGCATGTAGCAAAAATCCATGTTCGCATCCAAACTTCCCATGCACGAGCCATAGGAAATTCCTGTGCGCCCATTGTGGATTTCTTCGACAGTGTTTCCTTCGGCATCAACAAGGCCCGCCATTCGCAAAGCGTCATCCGTAGCCTGAAGCGCAAGCCGGGAAACGCGCCCCATCGAGCGGATTTTTTTTCTCGGATACGCGCGCAATTCTTTTGTATACGGAGCGGCAAGGCGCGTGTTCATTCCGTCGCCAAATTTATCCCAATCGTCCATGCGCACGACGCAATTTTGCAAGCCTTTCAGCGTCTTCAAAATTTCTTCCCAAGTGTCGCCAAGCGAACTGCAAATGCCCGCGCCTGTAATCACAACTCTTCGTTTTTCCATTTTAAATTATTCCTCCATTTACATTGATAACTTGTCGCGTGATATAACTCGCGCCTTTCGACAAAAGAAAAATCGCCACGGACGCAACTTCTTCGGGAGTGCCCGCGCGATTCATCGGAATTGTCGGCAAAATCATATCGAGCGGAGCGTCCTTGATCATTTCGGTTTCAATCACTCCGGGCGCGATGCAATTCACAGTGATTTTTCGCTTTGCCAATTCCACAGCCAAAGCCTTCGTCGCGCCGATGATTCCGGCTTTTGACGCGCTGTAATTCACTTGACCGCGATTTCCCATAACGCCGCTCACCGAAGCGATTGTGATGATTCGGCCTTTTTTTTGGCGGCACATCGGCATCACCAAAGGCTGAATTACATTGTAAAAACCATCGAGATTCGTGTGAATCACTTCGTCCCAACTTTCCGCGCTCATTCCAGGAAAAGCCGCGTCGCGACAAATTCCCGCATTTTGAACGACGCCCCAAAACGCGCCGTTCGCCTCGATGTATGCGTTCAATTTTTGCTCGCAATCCGCGCGGTCGGCAACGTTAAATTGAAGCAGCTCGCCAGAGCCGCCGGCCGCCTTAATTTCATCCAAAAGTGCCTGCGCTTTTTCCGCGCCGCGATTGTAATGCGCCACGACAAAGTAGCCTTCTTTCGCGGCCGCCAACGCGATCGCTCGCCCGATGCCGCCGCTCGCGCCAGTCACCAAAACTTTTTCTTTTAAATTTTCTTCGCCCATATTTCCTCCAAAAGTTATTTTACAAAAATTTAATTTTCAACATTTGCCATTTTCGATGAAGAACCAGCCGGCTCTTTGCAACGAAAATGCGGCGCATGCGCATCCTTCCAATCCGCCTTTGTCATTTTCGGAAGTTCCTCGTCATAAATCACAGGAAGTTCCGCGATTTCCTTAAGTCGCTCAATAGATAAATTTTTTGACATAATCATCGTAAGCCTCCTTGTCGGTTTTATCGCCTTTTCGAGCGTTTATGATTCGTATGCGTCCATTGCGATCAGTATATGTCGTCACAATTATAACGATTCCGCAAAGACAACCAGAACCAATATATCGTTCTTCGCCATTTGAATGCAATACATCATATTTTTCCATAAAATACGGATCATCAAAAACTTCGAGAATTTCCGCAAAATGGAATCCGTGCTTTTTAAAATTTATATCGTCTTTTTCAATATCCCATTCGAAACGGCCATCTGCACTTATAACCGTTGTAGCCACATTTCCTCCAAAAGTTATTTTCCAAAAATTTATTTCGTTCGCAAAATATTCAAATCTTCGGTTTCCATCACCGTTACCGTCGTGGAAACGGCGGGCGTTTCGGGATTTTCGCTGGAAAACGCCTCTCCGTAATATGTCAAAATATTTTCTATTTCATCGACTTTTTTTATTTTGACATGAATCGAAGTTCCCGCCTTGAAAAGCGGAACGTTCGCCGAATAATTTATCAGGCTCAACAAAAATCCGGGCTTCGGCTTGCAACCCATTTCGTAGCCGGTCACGCCGCTCAATGCAGAAATGCTTTGCGCAATCAATTCGAACGCGACATGCGAAGGCACGCCGCCGATTTCCTCGTCATAAAAAATATTTTCTTTTGTTATCAGCGAAATCGATTCCAATGTTCGCGCCGAAGTATCATGCTGAACAAGATGATCGAGCAAAAACATTTTGCTTTTGTGCGGCAAAAGTTCGATCAATTTTTCGCTGGGAACATTTTGCGGCAATTCGAATTTTTTAGCCATTCAATTTTCCTCGCCGCGCCGAAAATTTTCGGAACGACTTTTTCCGATTATTAAACTGACGTTGCATCCGCCAAAGCCGAAAGAATTCGACATGCAAACATTTATGGGCCGCAAGAATTTTGTTTCGCGCCCGACCAAATTTATTCGCGGAATTTTTTCATCGCGCTCGCCGTCATAAACATGAAGCGGCAATTTGATTTGTTCGGAATTTTTTCCGCAATTATTTTTGATTGCCAAAAAGCACGCCGCCAATTCAATCGCGCTCGACGCGCCGAGCGTGTGCCCAGTAATCGGCTTTGTGGAACTTGCGAAAATTATTTTTTCATCGCAAATCGATTCGCCGAAACATTTCGACATTGCGAGCGATTCCATCGCATCGTTCAATTTTGTTCCAGTTCCGTGCAAGTTTACATAATCGATATTTTCATTTTCGAGCGAAGCGTCATCAAGCGCAGCTTTCATCGCGCAAAGTGCTCCGCTTCCGTCCGCCAAAGGCGAAGTCATGTGATGCGCGTCACAACTTTCGCCCACGCCCAAAAGTTCGATGCAATTTTCCTCGGCGCAATCCGAAGAATTTTGCACGACGCAAAAATCTTTTGCCAAAACAAAAAACGCCGCACCTTCTCCCAAAGTTATTCCCGCGCGATTTTTGCTGAACGGATTTGTCTTTTCAGGAGAAATCGATTCAAGCGAATTGAATCCGATCAAAGCCGTGTCCGAAGCGACATCCGCGCCGCCGACAATCGCGGCATCCACGATTCCCGCGCGAATCAATTCCGCGCCTTTTGCAATCGCGCTCGCGCTGGAAGAACACGCCGTCGCAAAAACAAACGCGGGCGCATTCAAGCCGAATTTTTCTTTTGCGAACGTGGCAGGATAATCCGCGCTTTGCATTTCCAAAGAATAATTTTCGGGAAATTTTTTTGTCGCAAAAAATTCGCTATGCCCCGCCAAAGAAAATTCCGAGCCGTTGTCGCACGAGCCAACGCAAACGGCAATTCGCGCAGCGCCGTATTTTTCTTTCGCGCGTTCGACGAAAGGCGCAATTTGATTCAATGCCAAATCTTCAATTTGAATGATTCGCATATCATATTTTGCGTTCGTCGGAGAAAGTTTTTTGTCATCTATTTTTCCAGCGAAAAAATTTTCATTCGAAAAAGTTTTCACTTTTACCAAACCTGAATTGTTTCCGTCAACAAGCGCGCTCCAAAAAGTTTGCGCGTCGCAACCTGCGGCCGTAGCAATTCCAGGATTTGACAAATACAATTTTTGTTTCACGAAAAATCCTTTTAAAAAATTATAATCGGAATTCAAATATTTGTCTAGCAGTGTTTTTTGGAGCTTCGGAGAAGCGAAAATCGCAAGCCTCGCTGCTTGGTTGCGAGTTTTGGTGTAAAACTTTTGTTTTTTCATCAAAACTCGCAACCAAGCAGCGCACTGCGCTGCGACCTAGCCCCAGCGGAAGCGTAAATTTTCGTTCCTCATTGCGAGATTTGCGTTACAAAAAATTCCGCGCGGTCACATTATTTCGTGGCGTTTGGTGAATTTCTAAATGCCAAAATCTTTGATTTCAATTCCTTCCGAATGGATTTGTCTGTCCGCGCCAAATGTTTTTTTACAACATCGTCAATCAAATTTAGCGGAAATTGTTCAACAAGAATTTCATCTTCCTCGACGAAAAAAAATTGTGCGCGCACTTTTAAAATTGAGCACAGAGTTTCAAAAAGTTCGGCGGAAACGAACGACGAGCCAGTTTCCAACGAGCCGATATGCTTTGCACTCACGCTGGCTTTTTCCGCCAACTGTTCCTGTGAAAGGCCAGAATTTTTTCTGTATTTGCGGAGATTTTTGCCGAACAATTTTTTTGCGTTCATAATATAGAAGTATAAAGTATAATTTTTCTCATAAACACCCTGTAAAATATATGATTTTTCCAACGATATTCCACCTAAAGGGTTGACTTTAGCTTATTTTATAGATATTATAAGTTATAAATAACCTCTAAAAGCAAATATAAGGATAAATCACGATGTTTAAGGTAAGAAAAATTTTCATTCTTCTTGTCGCAATTTTTTGTGCAGAAAATTTGTTCGCTGAATATGCGGGCAATTTGCAAATTCGCGCGGGCGCAAGCTTGGAAAAATTGCAGAGACAAAATCTCAAATTGAATTCACAAATTTCTGATTGGTCTGATTATGTAAAAGAAAATTGCGACGGCATCAATTTTTATTTGGCGCTCAGCTCGTATAACATTTGGTATTTGCACGACGGAAATTTTGGAATTGGTTTTGTCGTGGACATTCAGGATTTGATTTTTTACCTCATCCAAAGCAATACGGATGTATCTACTTGGGATATGATGATTGATCCCGCTTTTGGGTTTCGAATCAATAATGTGGTAAAAATGCAAACTGGAATCGGAGTGAATGTTGGATTTTTCAGCGCACGATATTACGGAAGGTATAGTTCTTATTACGATACGTATGTGAGCGATGGCGATGGTTTCGGATTGGGCGTGGCGTTGGATTTCAATTTGGAATTTTTGCCGAACGCATTTTTTAGTCCCGTTATCGGATTCAGACTTGGAAGCATCTTTTCCAACGGCGGACATGTTCATTATGAAAGTTCTTCTGTCGAAAATAATCAAAATAATTATGATGCGGATTATAAAATCAGAAATTATTCTTTAAGATTTTATGCAGGTGGCGCATTTAATTTCGGAAGATAAAATTCGCAGCGAAAAACTCACATCATCTCGCTGACCACATCGCACGGATTTATGCCGTCGTAAAGCCACGCATACATCGCGGCGGCTGAAATCACGCGGCGGCCATAATCGCGAGTTTCGGCGAAAGGAAGCGTCTCCAAAAACAAGTCGCTCGAAATTTTTCCACGCGCATCAAGCTGAATTTTCGAACCGCGAATCCAACGGCGCACATTTGTCAAACCGGCATTGTACGCGAACAGCGCGAGAATCTGCGAATTGTCGAGACGCGATTTCATTTTGGAAAAATAAAAAGTTCCGAAACGAACGTTCACGGCAGGATCATGCAAATCGTATTCGGAAACTTTCAGGCTTGCGGCGCAATCGGCGGCAGTTCCTTCCATAAGTTGCGTTAGTCCAATCGCGCCGGCATGACTTTGAACGCCCGGCTCGAAAAAACTTTCTGTACGAATGAGCGCGTACATAACATAGTCGGATATTCCGAATTCGGCACAAGCGGAATTTACTTCTTCGGAAAAATCCTGCGGATAAAGAAGCAGAAAATTTTCGCGCGAAATTTTTTCGCCTGCCAAAGAATTTGTTTGTGAAAAACCTGCGTGCCGAGAAATCATCCTCAAACTTTTCGAATAAAATCCGCCTTGCCCGTCGTCGAGTTTTCGCAAAAATTCGGCGAGCTTTGTAGCCGTCGGCAAATCAATCATTCGTTTGTCTTGCTCGAAAAAGAAAAGCCATTCGTCGTAGATTTTTTCCGCAAAACCGAATTCGGCATAACCAAGCAAAAGTTTGCGCGCGGAAATCGCCTTTTCGTCGGGCAAGAATTCTTGACTTTGAGAAGCGGAATTTTCTTGCGCGATTTTTTTTCGCGCGGAATTTTTCTCGGATTTTTTTTGTTCCGATTTCGTCCCGAAAAAGATTTCTTCGATTTGCTCTTTGGAAAGTTCAAGTTGCTTGGCAGCCAAAAGTTTGTAATAAACGTAAGTTCCCGCGTCGCAATTCGCCGCCACCCAAAATGCCTTTTCGATTTCGTTGTCGTCGCCTTCCAAAAAACCAGCCTGCATTATCCGCGCGGTGATATACGCGAATTTCGAAACCATCGCAGGACTTGCGTAATTTTTTATTGTCGAAAAAATTTCCGAAAACGCGCTCCATTTGCCGCCCGAAAAAAGCAGCACGGAAAGCGAATCAAAAAAATCATCAAAGTACGAAGCCTCGTTCCATTCCGCGCAATATTTTCGCAAACCCACGATTGCTTCGTCCACGGAAATCCGTAGGCAAGATTGCAAATAATACCAAATCGCTTGATCGCATTCTTCTTCGCTTCCAGCAAATTGAATTGCCAAATCGAATTGCTCGAGCGCGCGGCGCAAGGAGCTGTCGCTTTTGTTGTAGAGCAAGCCGGAATAAAGCAACGCGTAATATTTTATTTTTTTGTCCGAAAAATTTTCATCTTGAGCAAATTTCGCAAAAAAATTTGCATTCGAAATATTTTCCTTGCTGCCGTTCAAACAAGCGCGTCCCATGTCCGCCACAAGTTGGTATGTCAGCGAAACGCTTCGCCGCGTGATTGTCATTTCCCGAATTTGGTCGAACATCTCGAAAGCCGCGTTGTAGTTTCCGCGATAAATTGCGATTCGAAATTGTTGAATGAAATTCACATTGAACGAAAAATCGTTGCGCGCTTCAGGCAGGCTTCCTTCTCCAGTGATGAAATTTTCAAGATCATCGCGCGCGTTCTCGCGATAAAAAATGTAATGGTCGGCAGAAATTCGTCGCTTCGTAAACCAATCGTAAATCGTCCGTTCCAAGCGCGAGTCTTTTATTCGCCCCATCAAATCTAATCGCAGTCGAACAAGTTCATTCGGCGCGTTTTCAAAATCCAAATTTTCGGTCGCGTCAAGCGCAAGCGAAAATTCTTTGTTCCGAATGAATTCGCGGCAAGCAAAAAGTTTCGCAAAATCGTCGTCATATTTTTTCAAGAATTCGCGACAAGTCTTTACTTTTTCCTGAACGTTTCCAATCAACGCGAACTGTTCAAAACTTCGCCGCGCAGGATAATAACTTCCTCGCTGAACGCATCGTTCAAAACATTTTTTGGCTTTTTCTTCGTTTCCTTTTCGAAGTTCTTCCAGCCCAAAAAAATATTGAACATCCTCGCCATAAAATTCGTTCAAAGAATTTTTTGACGAAGCATTGCATCCGAAAGAAAATGCCGCGAAAAAAGCAGCAAAGCAGAGAACAATTTTTTTTACTTGCGCATTCATCATTCTTCCGGAATTCGAATCGTGCTGCCCGCGACTATGTAGTTAGGATTTTTGATGTTGTTGTAATGGGCAATTTTCGGATAGAGCCACGGATTTTTGTAATACGTCGCCGACAAATCCCAAAGCGTGTCGCCCCATTTTATTTTGTAGACGATTTCCTTTGGCTCAGATTTTTTTTCTTGAGGCGGAGGAAAATCGGGAACGACATTTTTCGTTTCCGTAATCACGACGATTTCATCTTCCTTTGCAGGCGGCGCAATCGGCGCGACAGGCTCGGGCGGAGGAGGCGGCAATTCTGAAACGGTTTTTTCGCTTGAAAAATCTTGCGGTTTTTCTTGCGCCAAATCCTGCGATTGATTTTTGCCGAATGAGTTGAAACGCATCGGCGCGATGAACAAAATCGCAAGCAAGGCGAGCACGCAAATAATCGCGCACACAACGCAAACCACGACAGGAAATTTTTGATTTTTATCTTGCGAATTTTCGCTATAGTCGTTTTCGTCGTCGTACAAATCCGAAAAATCAAGCGCGCCCGCCGAAGAATTATTTTCCGAAAAAGGATCGAAAGAATTTTCCGCCGTTGAATTTTTTTCGTCATCAAAATTTGAAGCGTTTCCGTCCGAAGAAAAATCCGTGTCGTCAAAATTCGGCATTTCAAAATCCATATCCGAAAAATCCAAATCATCATTCGCAGAATCAGACTCATCCTGAATTTCATTTTTCGGTGCAGAAAAATCAGAATCATCAAAGGAAAGATCGGGAAAATCTAAATCAGGCAAAGCAGAATCTTGTGCGACTTCCTCTGTGGGCGCGTCGTCTTGCGAAAAGTCCAAATCGGGCAAATCCAAATCCGCCGCGAAATCTTCCGAAGGATTCTCTTCGCTCGGTGGCCCATCGGAAACATTCTCATCCAAAGAAAAATCGTCATCTTGCAGCAAGGACGCGGCGGTTGTGGCTTCCTCTGTGAGCGCGTCATCTTCGAAACTTTCGGGCAAACTCAAGTCCAGTTCGTCAAGCGATGGCAAGTCGTCCGAAAAATTTTCTTCCACTGGCATTTCAGTTTCAGTTGTCGCAGTTTCTTCCGTCATCGCATCTGCCACATTTTCCTCGCCGTTTTCCTCAACTGGAATTTCTTCCGCCACAGTCGCTTCGGCGGCTTCGTCAATATTTGTCTCGTCGAAATCTTGCGCGCTTTCATCTGTGGGCGCGTCGTCCTGTGGAAAGTCCAAATCGGGCAAATCCAAATCCGCCGCGAAATCCTCCGAAGAATTTTCTTCGCTCGACGGCTCATCGGAAATGTTTTCATCCAAAGAAAAATCGTCATCTTGCAGCAAGGACGCGGCGGTTGTGGCTTCCTCTGTGAGCGCGTCATCTTCGAAACTTTCGGGCAAACTCAAGTCCAGTTCGCCAAGCGAAGGCAAGTCGTCTGAAAAATTTTCTTCCGCTGGCATTTCAGTTTCAGTCGTCGCATTTTCTTCCGTCATCGTGTCTGCCACATTTTCTTCGCCGTTTTCCTCAACCGGAATTTCTTCCGCCACATCCATCTCTGTAGCCTCTTCTTCCTGCGAGGCGGCAAGTGTCACGCCTTCGGTTTCGTCGAAATTCTCCGCGTCAGAATTTTTTTTGCCGTTCTTATTCTCCGAAAGCAGCGAAAGCGAAACCTGCGATTCCGCGCCGCTTTCCTTGTCTACGATTTTTGCCGAAAGCTCGTTTTTTTCATCGAGCGAAATTTCAAGGCCGATGTTCGGCTCACCATTCGGATGTTTTTTCATTTTCGAAATTTCCAATGTGTCCAAATATTCGGCTTCGTCAATCAAAGATTTTTCGCCGCGATACAAAGCGACTTTTACTTTCGTCTGATTGTCCTTCACGGTCGTGAGATTGATTTCTTTTTTTTCCGTCGAACCTTCTTCCAAAATCGGAAAGAAAGTTCCGTCCGCCAATTTTATGCCGATTTTTTTCATAAAAGCCTCGCGAAAACTGATAGAACATTATATCACAAAATCAAGTATATGTATAGAAGAAATGTTGAAATTATTTCAGAAGCCCCTTACGGAAGCGAAACGGTGCAGATGCTATTCCCAAAGGGAGCGAAAATTTTCGTTCCTCATTGGAAAATCCGCATTGCGAATCATGCGCGCATGACAAGTCCGTCCACCGCCAAATCCAAAGTCTCGCGAATCGCGCCGATGGAATTTTCGCCCAAAACTGAAAATCGAAAAACCGAAGAAAGAATCAGGCTGTAAAGCATTTCGTAAGTCGTGCGGACATTCGTTTTTTTGAACTCGCCGTTTTTCATTCCGCCGATGAGAATTCCGTCAATCAAATGGCGCAGCCGAATCAGCCGCCGCCGAACGCGCTCGCCAGGATCGACTCCATTTTTTTTGCAGCCTAAAAGATAATAAAGCACCACGGAAAAAAGCCCTCTGTTTTTTTCGCATTCGTCCACCATCGCGCCGAGCGTTTTTCGCAACACGGCTTCCGCGCCGGATTTTTTTTCGGCGACAATTTCTTTCAAACGCAATTCGATTCCGGCGGTGAGCTGCTTTATGCTCCATGTGAAAATCTCGCGCTTGTTTTTAAAATAAATGTAAAGCGTCGTGCGCGTGATTCCGCAACGGTCTGCGATTTTTTGAAACGTAACGTCTTCGTAGCCTTCGTCAATAAAAACTTCGAGCGCGTTCTGCAAAATTTCTTGGCGACGTTTGTCGTGTTCAACAATGATTGACATTTTTCCTCAGGCGATTTTCACGAACGATGCGAATTCGCATTCGAATTATAGATATAAAAACACGTGTTTAATTTTCCGGCTTTCAGATTTTTCAAAAGTGGCGCATAATGTCCAACGCATTTTTGGAATTCCCTGTGCGACGTGATGAATCCCATTTGCCAATTCGGAAAATTTTCAAAAAGGCAAGCCATTTCCTTGTAAAGGATTTCGGCTTCGGCCGCGTCGCCCAAACGTTCGCCGTAAGGCGGATTTGAAAGCAACAAGCCTTGCGGATAAGGCGCGATCAAATCTTTAAAGTCGGCGCGAACAAAATCCACGCGCTTTATTTTCGCATCGCTTCCGATTGACTGCAACGCGCGCCCAGCGACGACGCAAGCACGTTCGACATTTTGCCTCGCGTTTTCGATCGCGCTTTCTTCGATGTCACTTCCTGTAAT
Source organism: uncultured Treponema sp. (assembly GCA_947174385.1). GTDB lineage: Bacteria > Spirochaetota > Spirochaetia > Treponematales > Treponemataceae > Treponema_D. The sequence goes on along the minus strand of CAMWIU010000022.1, from coordinate 7,842 downwards.
TCGGATTTCAACGTCAGTTCTAATTTTTTCCGCTTCGATTCTGCGCAATTCTTCCGCGCGCCTTTTGTTGAAAAACGGCAAATTTTCTATCGCGAAATTTCTTCCCAATCCAGGCGCAATGTCGCAAGCGTAAAGCAACGCTTCGATTGGAATTGTGCCCGAGCCGCAGAACGGATCGTGCAAAGGAATTTTTCTGCGCCAAAGCATCATCTGCAAAAGAATCGCGGCCGTGGTTTCGCGCATCGGAGCAAGTCCGCCTTGCGTCCTGTAACCGCGCTTGTGAAGCGGCTGCCCCGAAAGGTCGAGCAAAACTTGGACGCAATCATTTTCGATATAAATGCGAACGTCACTTTGTACTCCTGTTTCGGGCAAAGAATTCATTCGCCAAACATCGCCGAGTTTTTTGTAAATCGCTTTTTGCGCCATCGATTGAATCGTGTGTTCGGAATCAAGCCGGCTTTTGAAAATGCGCACTTTGTCAACTACGACACGCGAATCTTTTTTGAAATAATTCTGCCACGGCGCGGCATAAATTCCATCGAAAAACAAATCGAAATTATCGGCGGAAAATTTGGCGACTTCCAAAAAAACGCGATCGGCTGTGCGCAAGCACAAATTCGCAAGAAACATCGCGTCGTCGTCGCCCGAAAACGCCACGCGCCCGGGAATTTTTTCCGCAGCGGAAGGCGCGAGTTTGTAGCCGAGATGCTTTATTTCATTGCCCAAAATTTTTTCCGCGCCCACCGCGCACAAAGCCACAAGATTGTTCATGAATTTGAGTTTAGCATTTTTTTTCGATTTAGACTAGTGGGGAAATTTTTGGCGAACGCAAATTCGCTTTGCGTTGCATTCCAAAAAAAATTCTTTTTGCAAGCGTTTTTTTCTTGAAAGAATTCTGATTTTGGTTTATTATATAATGTAATACCAAGCGCGATTTTGTCGCAATTTTGCACATCGTGCATTAAGGAGTTTTTATGTCAGAAAAGAAATTCGATTTTACAATAGAAGAACTTGGAGAATGCAAGTTCGATTCGCCGATTGAACTTTCCAACGTGGTGGGCGACCACAAAGCGAATTATGTCAAGGACGATTCTTTTGTCCGCAACAATATAAAAGTTTTCGACAAAAGCGAGCCGGACGATTTGACCGTGGCGAATCTTTTGCAAAAAGCAGGTCCGCGCGAAAAAATTTATTTCGACCCGGAAAAAGTCAACGCGGGAATCTGCACTTGCGGCGGACTTTGCCCCGGACTCAACGACGTGATTCGGGCAATCGTGCGCTGCTTGTGGAAACGCTACGGCGTGCATTCGATTCACGGTTTCCAATTCGGCTACCAAGGATTTTTCGAAGAAAACGGCTACGACACAATCATGCTCGATCCGTACAATGTTGACGAAATTCACAAAATCGGCGGCTCTTTTTTGGGAACAAGCCGAGGCGGTGGACAGCGCGTCAGCGACATTGTTGACACGGTTGTCAAAAAGCACATCAACATGCTTTTCATAATCGGCGGCGACGGCACGCAGCGCGGCTCGCTCGACATTGCGAACGAAGTGGCAAGGCGCGGCTTGGAAATTTCCGTCATCGGAATTCCCAAAACCGTTGACAACGACCTGCAATTCATCGACCGCTCGTTCGGATTTGAGACCGCCGTCCAAAAGGCGAAAGATGCCGTGGCTTCGATTCACATGGAAGCGCGTTCTCAGATAAACGGAATCGGCTTGGTAAAATTGATGGGACGCGAATCAGGCTTCATCGCGACTGCGACGGCTCTCGCTTCGCACGAAACGAATTTCTGCTTGATTCCGGAAGTACCGTTCGACTTGGAAGGACCGAACGGACTTTTGCATCACCTCGAAGTTCGCCTCGAAAAACGCCATCACGCAGTGATTGTCGTGGCGGAAGGCGCGGGCCAGGAATTGCTTTCGAAGACAAACCAAAAAGACGCTTCGGGCAACATCAAGCTCGCCGACATCGGAACTTATTTGCGCGACGAGATAACAAATTATTTCAAAGAAAAAAATATCCAAATAAATTTGAAATACATCGATCCCGGCTACCAAGTGCGCGCCGCAGTGACGAACGCCAACGATTCGATTTACTGCGAACGCCTCGGCAACAACGCGGTTCACGCGGCGATGGCTGGAAAAACAAAAATGGTCGTGGGACTTGTTCACGATGAATACGTCCACTTGCCAATCCAAATGGTCACGGCGCAGCGAAATTTTGTCGATCCTGAAGGCGCGTTCTGGCGCGACGCTTTGGATGCCACAGGCCAGCCGATTCTCATGGTGAACGACGTGAACGCGGCAAAAGCGCGAATCGCGCAAGCAATCGTCGAAGCCGGAAAAAAGCCTGCGGAAAAATAGCGACAAGGTTTGGGCGGCGAAAAATTTTGTCGCATGGCATAGCGCAAGAAAACGACGAATTGCCGCTTTTTAGGAAATATTCAAGATGGCTTACGAAGTAACTGCTACGCGCCGTCGTCCGCAAAAATTCGAAGATCTCATCGGTCAAGAATTTGTGGCGGCGACGCTCAAGAATTCTATTCAAAGCGAAAAAATCGCACACGCTTATCTCTTTTCTGGACCGCGCGGCTGCGGAAAAACTTCCACCGCGCGAATTTTCGCCAAGGCTTTGAATTGCCAAAACGGACCAACGCCAACGCCTTGTGGAGAATGCGCCGCCTGCCGCGAAATCACGAAAGGCTCGAGCCTCGACGTAATCGAAATTGACGGCGCGTCCAACACGAGCGTGAACGATGTTCGGCAAATCAAGGACGAAGTTCAGTTTCCGCCGAATTCTTCGCGCTACAAAGTCTACATCATCGACGAAGTTCACATGCTTTCCACGAGCGCATTCAACGCGCTTCTAAAAACAATCGAAGAGCCGCCCGAATATGTCGTGTTCATTTTTGCCACGACGGAATTGCAAAAAGTTCCTGCGACGATAAAAAGCCGATGCCAGCAATTCAATTTTCGGCTTGTGGCAATCGAAAAAATCAAAGAGCAACTCGCGGCAGCCGCCGCGGAAATCGGCATTCAAGCGGACGACGAGGCTTTGTATTGGATTGCGCGCGAATCCACAGGCTCGATGCGCGATGCCTACACTTTGTTCGATCAAGTGGCGGCGTTCAGTGAAAATCACATCACTTACGAAAAAATCCGCGACAAACTCGGGCTTGTCGGCACGGAAAGATTGAACGCGCTTTTCGAAGAATGCGCGGCGCAAAACGTGAGCGGCGTTCAAGAAAAGCTCGGAGATTTTTTGCAGGCAGGAATTTCAATCGAACAACTCATCACGAACAGCGCGGATTATTTGCGAAGCCTTTTGCTCGTGAAAAACGGAGTTACGAAAGAATCGCTTTTGGGGCAAGACGCGGCGCGTTTCAGCCAAAAAGTTTTATCGGCGTGGAACAGCGTCCAGCTTGAGCGCGCGCTTTCAATTTTTTTGCAACTTTATCGCGACATTCGATATTCGCTTTCGCCGCGTTATGAAATCGACTTGGCTTTCAGCAGACTTTGTTGGCTTTGCGAATATGTTTCGCCTGCGGAAGTAAAGCAGGCGGTGGACAAAGCGCGGGCATTGCTGGAAAGCCCGCCGCAAAATGCGACGCAAGCGCAAGGCGGAACGCAACAATCTTTTAGCGATGGCGCGGAAAATGCGCAGAGCGGCGCGCCTAAAGAATTCCACTTTGCGCCATTGCATTTTTCGCAAGAATTGAATTCAGCAAATTTGGCGGAAGAAAATTCGATTTTGCAAAATTCGAATTCCGAAAATTCCGGCGAACAAAATTTTTCGGAACAAGATTCGGAAAAACTAAATCCGCAGGAAAATTCGCCTCGGCAAGAATTCGCACAAGACGCTCCGATTGACGATTCGCTTCGAGGCAAGGCGATTGCCGCGCTTTTGGTCGATGACGAAGTTTCGGCGTCGCTTTTGAAAAACACGAAAAATTGGCGGGCAAGCGGCGAAACGATTTTGGCGGAAGTTTCCGACGAATTTCAAAAAAATCAAATCGACGCGAAAATCCAAATCATAAACAAAGCGGTTTCCGCCGCGTTCGGGGGAAATTATTTTTTCCAAGCGCGAGTGGCTGCGACAAGCGAGCAAAATTCGCAGACGGAAATTCCGCAAGTCGTGAACACGCTTTGCAAAGTTTTTAAAGGAGTAATTACAAACCCGCGCTGAAATAGCGCGCGGATTTGTAATACCGAGTTTTTTCAAAACTCGCAAATCGACTGCGATTTTTCACTTCGTTGCAAAATCGCGTTTTCAACATTCTCGAAAACTGATGTTTTCTGCGATGTTGAAAAATATGGAAAATTATAGGAGGGGAAATATGAATCCGTTTGACATTTTGAAAAATTTGAACATGGACTCGATGAAGGAAAATTTGGAAAAGGCGCAGGCGGAACTTGGCACTATGGAAGCCGTCGGTTCTTCGGGCGGCAACATCGTCAAAATTACGATGAACGGGCGCATGGAAATCACGCGAATTCAGCTCGATCCGATTTGCGTTGACCCACGCGACATAAAAATGTTGGAAGATTTAATCGTGGCCGCACATCACGACGCAATGTCAAAAATCCGTGAACAGATAAAAGAAAAATCCGGCTCGCTTTTGGGCGGCATGAATGTGCCGGGACTTGGTTTATGAACGCAATCGAAGAACTCGTGGAAAGTTTTTCGCGCCTTCCGGGAATCGGAAAAAAAAGCGCGGGCAGAATCACGAATTTTCTTTTGAAGGCCGACCGAGCTTATGTCGAACGTTTCGGCGCACAAATGATTTCGCTTCAAGAAAAAATTCATCCTTGCCCGATTTGCGGAAATTGGACCGAAAAAAATCCTTGCCCGATTTGCTCGGATAATTTGCGCGATCAAAGCGTGATTTGCGTTGTGGAGCAGCCGCAAGACGTTTCCACGATAGAATCGTTCCATGAATTCAACGGGCTTTTCCACGTTTTGGGAGGCGTGATTTGCCCGGTGGAAGGAATCGGTCCTGACGAACTGAACATCGCTCCGCTCGTGCGCCGTGCAAAAGAAAGCGGCGTGCAAGAAATCATCATCGCCACAAATCCCACCGTCGATGGCGACGTGACCGCGCTTTATTTGCAGCGGATTTTGTCGCAGCAAGTTTCGGCGAAAATCACGCGGCTCGCATCCGGCCTGCCCGTGGGAGGGGATTTGGAATACGCCGACAGGCTCACGTTCGCGCGAAGCTTTCGCGGACGAACGGAGATTTAGGTTTTTGGATGGGATGAAAAGAACTCGTTGAGATTGCTTATTTTAAGATAAAGTTCATTATCAATCTTCATCAGTCAAATTGTCAAGCAAACTCTGCGAGTTTGTCTCCGCCTCATTTTGGGGAAGCATTTCCACTTTTGAAAGATGTCTTTCAATGGCACGGGAGCGCACTTCGGCAGCGTCGATTGTGTTTGAAGCTTCCGCAAGTTTCTTCTTGGTCTTTGCAAGGACATCGCCAAACTTTCCGAATTCTGTTTTGACAGAGCCAAGCAAATCCCATACTTTTGAAGTCTCTTTTTGGATTGCAAGCGTTCGGAATCCCATTTGCAGGCTGTTAAGGAATGCGCCCAAAGTTGTTGGTCCTGCGATCGTAACCTTAAAGTCATCCTGAATCTGCTGGAACAATCCGGGAATGCGCATCACTTCCGCAAACAATCCCTCAAACGGAAGGAATAGCAGGCCAAAATCTGTGGTATAAGGTGCTTCAATGTATTTTTCCTTAATATCTTTCGCCATTTTTTTAATGTCTGCAACAAGAGCCTTTTTCTGAATTTCAATTTCGTCTTTGTCGGCATTCTCGTAAGCCAAACTAAGTTTGTCCCAAACTGCCGCAGGATATTTAGAATCAATAGGCAAAAGCACATATTCTTCGTCAGCCGTTTTCGATGGAATTTTAACTGCGAATTCAACGATCTTTTTGCTGTTGTTCGGATTTGGATGAGCGTTCTTTACAAACTGCTCCGGCGAAAGCATTTGGGCAAGCAAAGCCTCAAGCTGAACTTCTCCCATGCCTCCTGCCGTCTTCACGTTTGTAAGCGCGCGTTTCAATCCTCCGACATCGCTTGCCAAATTCTGCATTTCGCCAAGACCTTTTTGGACGGCTTCAAGCTGCTTTTGAACAACTTGAAAAGATCCTGTAAGGCGTTTCTCCAATGTTGACTGGAGTTTTTCGTCAACGGTGACACGCATTTCCTCAAGTTTCTTTTCATTGCTATCCTGCATTGATTTCAAACTTGTTTGAACAATCTGCTGCTGATGATTCAAGGTGTCTTGAGTTGTCTTTGTGAGAGCGTCAAGACGCAAGGACAATGTTTCCATGAATTTTGTAAGACTGTTTGTCATTGATTCCTGCGTGTTCTTTGTCAATGTGTCAAATTTACCATTGATTGAATCCTGGAATTTCATCAGATTTTCCGTGTTTTCCTTGCGCGTCGCGGAAGTGGATTCCAAAGTTTCTTTCCGATTCCTCTCAAATTCATCTTTGAGATTTTTTTCATAAGAATCCAGCTTTTGCTCATAAACAGCAAGCCTGTCTGAAATGATTCCGGAATCAGTATTACGACTTCTTTTAATAAGAACGATGGACAATACAATGCCAATCAATACAAAAATTGTTATGACTGAAAGAAAAATAATTGTTCCCATAATTTTCAAAGCTCCATTTTTATCCTGCGCAATGACAGAACATCGACTTTGTGTATAGCGTACAACATATTGTACGAAAAGTCAAATCTACAACAGTAGAAATTTAATATTGAATGCAAACGCAATATTTTCAAGCGGCGCGTACAATCTACAACAGTAGAAATTTAATATTGGTTTCAAACCTCTTATCCAAGAGCCGATACCGCTGTATCTACAACAGTAGAAATTTAATATTGGTTTCAAACATTACCGCGTGCGTGTGCGTGCGAAAATCTACAACAGTAGAAATTTAATATTGGTTTCAAACGTCTCGTTCGTCTTGAAGTCATTCAATCTACAACAGTAGAAATTTAATATTGGTTTCAAACAGAAGCGGCGAGACGCAGACGGGAATATCTACAACAGTAGAAATTTAATATTGGTTTCAAACATAAGAGAAAGAGAAAATGAAACAAATCTACAACAGTAGAAATTTAATATTGGTTTCAAACATTCTTACAATCCGCAAGAGGGCTACAGATCTACAACAGTAGAAATTTAATATTGGTTTCAAACGAAGATTGCCTATCACAAGAGGACTTATCTACAACAGTAGAAATTTAATATTGGTTTCAAACAACCCAACAAGAATAACCACCAAATGATCTACAACAGTAGAAATTTAATATTGGTTTCAAACAAAATCGGTTGCAACGCAACCACTATAATCTACAACAGTAGAAATTTAATATTGGTTTCAAACTAAATCAATGATATTGCCAAGCATATATCTACAACAGTAGAAATTTAATATTGGTTTCAAACAAAATACATAAATAAGGGAAGAGCAATCTACAACAGTAGAAATTTAATATTGGTTTCAAACGCGATTACCGCGTGCGCGTGCGCGCAAATCTACAACAGTAGAAATTTAATATTGGTTTCAAACAACCTTCGGAGAAAGCTGTTTATCACATCTACAACAGTAGAAATTTAATATTGGTTTCAAACTTGCCCAAGATGAACTTGAAAGAATGGATCTACAACAGTAGAAATTTAATATTGGTTTCAAACCCTTGGCGATGTACAACAGTACGGTTTCTTAGGGTTTTTCGCAATTGATACGTAAAAAATACCAAAAATCGGTCGTTTTTCCATATAATTTTCCAGTAAGACTTGGGGTTTGCAATT
>CAMWIU010000021.1 GCA_947174385.1 uncultured Treponema sp. | reverse complement strand
ATCGGTTTCTTTTTCAGCATTCCCAAAATAACAAGGTCAATTGCCGACATTTTTTTCTCCTTATGTCTTGACTAATAATATAAATTATACTATATTTCAATTCTGTTTTCAATTACTATATTTTATAGTAATATACAATATCATCAGAAAAGGAGTTCACATGAACAATCAGAACGAAAAAATGAAGTTGCTCGGAAACGCGCCCGTGCCGAAGGCACTTTTGACAATGGGCGTTCCGACGATGATCGGCATGCTGGTGAACGCGTTCTACAATCTTGCCGACGTGTATTTTGTCGGCGGACTTGGCGAGCGGCAGACGGCTGCGCTTTCCGTGTCGTATCCGCTCGGGCAAATTGTCGTCGGCATCGGGTTGCTTTTTGGAAGCGGCGCAGCTTCCGTCATTTCCCGGCTGCTCGGGCGCGGAGACACGGCGCGTGCCGAACGAAGTGCAAGCACCGCAATGTACGGCAGCCTGATTGTCGGGGCGGCAGTCATCGTCGCTTTTATGGCGTTCCTTCAGCCTGTCCTGAAACTTCTTGGGGCGACCGAAAGCGTCATGCCGTTTGCCGTCTCGTATGCGAGGATATACGTCGCGTCCTGCATTTTCACCGTGTTCAACGTCACGATGAATAGCATTGCGGCGAGCGAAGGCGCGGCAAAAACGACGATGTGCGCGCTGTTGATTGGGGCTGCGCTCAACATTGCCTTGGACCCGCTGTTCATTTTTGCGTTCGGTTGGGGCGTGTCGGGCGCGGCGTTCGCGACGGCTCTTTCGCAGGCGGTTTCGACGTGCGTGTACCTGGCGTATATTTTGCGGAGGAAAAGTCTGTTCCGCTTTTGCTTTTCGGACTGCGCGTTCACTGCGGAAACGTTGTCCGGGATTTTCAGAATTGGCGCGCCCACGCTTGCGTTCCAGATTTTGACGGGCGTTTCGATTTCGCTTACGAACAATGCTGCGGGCAGATACGGTGACGCGGCAATCGCCGGAATGGGCATCGTCACCCGACTGATTTCCTTGGGCAGCCTTTCCGTGTTCGGATTCGTCAAAGGCTTTCAGCCCGTCGCGGGCTACAGTTACGGTGCGAAAAATTTTGTCCGCCTGCGCGAATCGATCAAAGTCGCCGTGCTGTGGACGACGGCATTCTGCGCGGCGTTCGGCCTGGTGCTGGCGATTTTTCCGGCAACGATTGTCTCGCAGTTCGCGGCGGACAATGCCGAAGTGATCCGCATCGGGGCGGCGGCTCTGCGGGCGAACGGCATTTCGATGACGCTCTTCGGATTTTACACGGTGTATTCCGCCCTGTTCCTCGCCATGGGAAAAGGCGGCGCGGGCTTCGTGCTCGGCTCGTGCAGGCAGGGAATCTGCTTTGTTCCCGTCATATTGTTCCTGCCTGCGGTGTGTGGACTGAACGGGATTTTGTACGCCCAGCCAGTTGCCGATGTTCTCTCCGCCGCCGTAACCGTGTGCATGGCAATTCCGCTTCATGGAAAGCTGAAGGTTTTCACAAATCTTTGATGAAACTTTGATGCCTTTGGGCGTATGGCGCAATTTCCCATTGTTCAAATAGTCCTGCCATTTGGCAGGACATATTTTTTTATGGTGTAATAGCGGCATCTCCGGCAGAAACGATGGCAAGCGGTCTTGCGCTTGTCGCCTCGCGCACTGACTTCACTTCCCGTTTTCCGTGACTGCTTGATGTCCTGACAACGACGAACCACGACGTTCCAGCTTTCAACTCCGGCGGAAGGATGAGCGATATGGTCTTGGGCATGTTTTGGAAAACATGTGAAGCCTTCACCCATGTCTGCTCATCGCTGTTCATTGAGCCGTCCGTCTTGACAGGCGCGAAGAACACGCCCGTGCGATTGCTGTCTCCTGCGATTTTCAGTCGCTCGCCCGAAACCTGCAACGGCATTCCCTCGGTCGCCTCATGTCCAGTTTGTCCAGTAAAAAGGTCGGTGAACTGCCTTATCGCGGGATCGGTATTCTCGGCGACAACTCCGCCAACGAAAACCCCTGCGACGGACGACTTCGCCTCCTTTGACGGAACAAAGCCGATGCCGAGATCTGGAACGTCTTCCACGGTCGGATCTTGCGCGTCGATGCCGCCACGGGAATTCAAGTACATGATGCCGAGGTCGAACACATTCACCGCTTCACCATTTCCGAGTTTTTGAAGAACCGCAATTTTGAATTCAGTCGCCATCATGCGGATAATCGTTTCGGAGACGAGCGGGTTATTCTGTTTGACAGCCGCGATCACGTTCTCAAGCGTCGCCGTGTTCCTTTTGACGGTGGCATATTTCTTGTCGCCGTCAACCATGCAATTTTTGTGAAAAGTAGCGTTCACGCTCTTTTCGGAATTCAGATGCTCTGTGATTAATTCACTCATAAAGCATACTCCTTGTGAAAAATGGTATTGACCCCGGACGGCCGTTTGTGGTATGCTCTAGAGACACACTTGAAGCGCATACCGCGTTTTGATGAAGCGGGCAGTCTGCGTTGCAGCGCGGGCTGCCCCATTTTTTTGCAGGGAAGTTCCGGACTTCCGAGCCTTCATTTTTTAGTTACCTCCTTGTTTTTATCTTCATGTCAATATCCTTCGGCAAGCCAGCGTTCACGCTCCGCTTGTTTCGTATATTCTGCCTCAAAATCAAACTCCACGCGGTGTGGAAAGTTCGCGTTCAGCCATTTCTTAAAAATGAAATCAATCAAAATGTCGTCATATTTCTGTTCCTCATGGCTTCTCAAAAACGAGGGAAACGATTTCAGTGTCCGCATCCGCACTTCCGCCGCCTGCTCCGACACGCAGAATGTCCTCTGAATGAAAGGTGCGGTGATTATGTTTCCGCGCTTTTTCAGTTCGTCAATAACCTGTTCGGGCATAAGCAGTTGCGCCGCAAAGAGGTTCGCTTCCGCCTCCGTCTTTTTATAATACGCTTCGTCATGCCGCGCCCGGTCAAAGTCATGTTTCAAATCGTAATGTCCCCACTCGTGCGCTATGGAAAAACGATTGTGCGTTTCGGGCTTTGTCTCATCGTAATAAATGGCGTATCGTCCGCACAATTCCTGCAACTCCGCCGATTCGCTTTGAAACATGGAACGAGCCACTCCGTGCTGTTCAGCCCATGCAAACGAATGCAACTGTATGTCGGAATGCGCTTTGAGCAGTCCTGATATCTGAATCGGGAATTCCGATATCTTACCGAACTGAACAAGTTTTTCCGTAGCGGCAATGTACGCCTTCTTAAAGTCGGGATTACAATGTTCCATGATCCTCCTCGTCATCCCACAATTCCGTGAACAACAATTTCATCGCGGCGTTCGCCTTTTCAAGCTGCTCGCCGTTCAGTTTTTTTAGATTCCGCTGGAGGGAATGCATCGTGGCATTGTCGCCCTCCATCCTGATGTTGCCGAGCAGATCGTCCGTGGAGACGCCGAAAAACTGCGAAAGTCGCAAAAGCACGTCCTGCCGTGGAACTGTTCCGCCATTTTCCCACATATTCACCCGGCTCTTGGTGACACCCATCTCCTTTGCGAGCTGCTCCATCGTAAGATTTCGCCCCTCGCGCAACTGCCTGACTTTTTTTTGAAAAAAGTCGTTACCCATTTTATACCGCCTTTGTTTTCGCCTTATGCAAGAAAGGCACAATGTCTGTCGTGCATTTTATTTTGCACAGGTGCAATAAAAAAGCACATTTCTTGGTATTAAGTATATCATAATTTCATGCAATGTCAATACCTTCGTGCAATATTTTTGCACTTTTTTTTCGTCCCTGCCAGGGACGTGCGCACGTCCCCGACAAGGACGAACAGGCATCCCCATAGGGGACATGAACGTGCGCATGGAATGGACATGCCCGCGTCTGCGAAAGGAACGCGGGGCAGCCTAGCAAAAAACGGGGAAATGTGGTACAATAGAATAGGCGGAAGCCCGTTGCAATCGGGCGGAATAATGGAGTGCGCATGACACTGGATAACAAATTGGGCATAACCGATTCGGCAGAACTTGCCCGCATGGAAGAAAAAATAAGCAAGGAACAGGCACTCAAATTGTTTGAGACAGGACAACTTGATGAATTCGGAAGAGGAACATTTGCGGAACTTTCGAAAATCCATGAACACCTATTCGGCGGCATTTACGACTTTGCCGGCAAGCTGCGCTCTGTCAACATCGCGAAGGGAAATTTTCGCTTTGCGTCCGTCATGTATTTGGAAGCTGCCCTCGTGCATATAGAGACCATGCCGCAATCCAACTTTGACGAGATCATAGAAAAATATGTCGAAATGAACATAGCCCACCCGTTCCGCGAAGGGAACGGAAGAAGCATGCGGATATGGCTTGACTGCATCTTGAAAAAAGAATTGAAAAAGGTCGTAGACTGGAACGGCGTGGACAAAGGCGACTACCTTCTTGCCATGGAGCGCAGCCCTGTGAAAGACACGGAAATCAAGACGTTGCTTAAGTCGGCTCTTACCGACAAAATCAATGACCGTACCGTTTACATGAAAGGCATCGATGCAAGTTATTTTTATGAAGGATACAGTGCATTCACGGCGGAAAAATTGAAAATAAAATGAGAAAAAAATGGAGAGCAAACCAATGGATAAACTAAAAATGCAATCAATGGACAAGGTGCAGGAAAACATACGGAAGATTCAGGCACTGTTCCCGAACGCCGTAACCGAATGCGCGGATGAACGGGGGGGGGTAAAACGCGGCATTGATTTTGACGTGCTCAAGCAGGAGCTTGCCGACACGCTTATTGACGAGCGCGAACTCCGCTACCAGTTTACCTGGCCCGACAAGCAAAAGTCCGTTTTGCTCGCGAACACTACCACAAACAAAACCTTGCGCCCGTGCAAGGAAGAAAGCGTCGATTTTGACAGCACGCAGAACCTTTATATCGAGGGCGACAATTTGGAAGTGCTGAAACTTTTGCAGGAAACGTACCTCGGCAAAATCAAGATGATTTACATCGACCCGCCGTACAACACGGGCAACGACTTTGTATATAACGACGACTTTTCGCAGGAAGCGGACGAATATAAGGAAAACAGCGGCCAGCTCGACGAGCAGGGCAACCGCTTGTTTCAGAACACCGAAAGCAACGGGCGTTTCCATACCGACTGGCTGAATATGATTTATCCGCGCTTGCGACTGGCGAAAGACTTGCTCTCCGATGACGGCGTGATTTTTATTAGTATTGATGATAATGAAGTTGAAAATTTAAAGAAAATTTGCAGTGAGATTTTTGGACAAGAAAATATATTGGGAATAGTAACATGGTCTAAAAAAAGAAAAGGCAGTTTTTTATCAAAAAAGATTGTGAGTTTAACAGAATACTGTCTTGTGGTTGCAAAGGATTTTAATAATGCTTTTCTTTATGGGGGCAAGGCAGAAGAATCGGAATCACAACCAATTATAAAAAGAACAAATCCATTAGGTACTCTAAAATTTCAAGCGAATTCAGTTATAACCAAGTTAAATGATGGCATATATTCTGCTGGTATATATGGCGAAGAAGTAAATCCTGTAACTTTGTTAAATGACGTTATTGTTAAAAATGGGCTAATAACTAATGACTTTTCACTTGAAGCGCATTTTGTTTGGTCACAGGCCTATTTATTGTCCGAAATTAAAAAGGGCGGGAAAGTTGTCATAAATACAAAAAATTTTCAACCTCGTGTGTTTAGAATTTATGATGAAAATAGTTTTAAAGGTTTTAGCAGTTTTGTAAACGGAGTAGCTATTAACGGCACAAATGAAGATGCTTATGAAGAACTTGAAGAAATTTTTAATGTGAAAAAACTATTCGACTATTCAAAACCCGTATCGTATATAAAAGAATTTATAAAGGCAGCTACTTATTTCAATAAAAATTCTTTTATTCTTGACTTTTTCTCCGGTTCGGCGACGACCGCCCATGCGGTTATGCAGTTAAATGCAGAAGACGGCGGCAACCGTAAGTTTATTATGGTACAGCTCCCCGAACCTTGCGACGAAAAAAGCGAGGCATATAAGGCAGGCTACAAAAACATTTGCGAAATTGGCAAAGAGCGTATCCGCCGCGCCGGTACGAAAATCAAGCGGGAAAACGGCTTGACGGCGCAAGACCTTGACACGGGCTTCCGCGTGCTCAAGCTCGATTCGTCCAATATGAAAGACGTGTATTATCGCCCCGAAGAATACAGCCAGTCCATGCTCGAAGGTTTGGCGGACAATATCAAGCCCGACCGCACCGCGTTTGATTTGCTGTTCCAAGTCATGCTCGATTTGGGTAAGCCGCTTTCGGCAAAAATCGAGGAAAGAGAAATTGCCGGCAAAATCGTGTTCAACGTTGACGACGGCGACTTGATTGCGTGTTTTGAAAGCAACATAACCTCAGAAATAGTAACGGAAATCGCAAAGGCAAAGCCGCTCTATGCCGTGTTCCGTGACAGCGGCTTGTCCTCGGATTCCGTCGCCGCCAACTTCGAGCAGATTTTCGCCACCTACAGCCCGAGCACGGTAAGGAAGGTGTTGTGATGAAAATTGCTGCCATAAAAGAGTGCCTGACAATTTCCGATAACGGCAAAAATATCTTGACTAAATTGCGAAACCATTGATTTTTTGCCGATAGTGTGTTATGCTTAAATTTGAGGCGTATGGAATGAAGTATTTGTCCGTTGCGGAAATAGCAAAAAAATGGGATATCTCGGAACGAAGCGTCCGCAATTACTGCGCCTTGGGAAAAATTGAGGGCGCGTTTTTGACGGGCAAAACTTGGAATGTTCCCGAAGACGCGCAAAAGCCCGACCGGGCAAATAAAAAAATCGAACCGCCGAAAACTTTATTGGAAGTGCTTTATGCGGAAAAGAAGGCGAAACTTTCGGGCGGGATTTATCATACTGTTCAAATTGAATTGACGTACAATTCCAACCATATCGAAGGCAGCCGATTGACGCACGACCAAACGCGCTATATTTTTGAGACGAACACTATCGGCGTTGACGGCGGCATCATAAAGGTTGACGATATCGTAGAAACGGCGAATCACTTTAAGTGCGTTGACTTGATTATCGAGAACGCCAAAAAGCCGATTACGGAAGTTTTTATAAAGGAATTGCACCGCACGTTAAAAAACGGCACTACGGACGCGCGGCAGTATTGGTTTGCGGTGGACGATTACAAGAAATTGCCGAACACCGTCGGCGGATTGTGCACGGCTCAGCCCGGAGAAGTAGCCGAAAAAATGAAAGCGTTGCTTTTTGAACACAACGCCAAAAAGGAAAAGGCTTTTGACGACATTTTGGATTTCCATTATAAGTTTGAGTGCATCCATCCGTTCCAAGACGGGAATGGGCGCATCGGCAGGCTGCTTTTGTTCAAGGATTGCTTAAAGCATAATATTGTGCCGTTCATTATAGACGAAGAGCTTAAACTGTTCTACTATCGTGGACTGAAGGAATGGAAAAACGAGCGCGGCTATTTGCGCGACACTTGCCTTGCGGCGCAGGACAAGTTCAAGAAATACCTTGATTATTTTGAAGTGAAGTATTGATAAGAAACAAGGGCATTACGGAAAATGAAATTCAAATTCAAGATACAGGACTATCAGACGGACGCGGTGAACGCCGTGGTCGGGGCGTTTGCGGGGCAGCCGTTCAACGACAGGCTTTCTTATTTGCGCGACATAGGAAGCGGAACTGCGCAGGGCTCGTTCCAAGACAGCGGATTTTGGAGCGGAACGGGATTTGGCAACGCGCCACTGTCGCTTTCGGACGAAAAGCTTTTGGACAACATCCGCGCCTTGCAGATTGCGGGTTCTTGCGACGTTGCGAAAAAAAATCACGTATCTATCCGCATCATTTCGGTGATGGACTTGTTCCTGTAAACCAAATCCTCGCGCGCGGAAAATCCCGACTTTTCCCAAAAGGCGTTGCCGTCCGCGTTTTGCTTGAAGACCACGAGGGCGACTTTTGTAATGCCGATATTTTCGAATGCCGCCAAAACCGCGTCCACAAGTTTTTGGGCGATTCCCTGCCGCCTTTGTTCGGGGCTTACCGCCGTGTGGTAAATGTATCCTCGGCGGCCGTCGTTGCCAGCCAATATCACGCCGACGATTTTGTCGTCCTTTTCAGCGACAAAGCAAGTCTCGGGATTGCGGCGCAAAAATTTTTCGATGCCATCTCGCGAGTCGTCCACGGAGTTCAGCCCCATTCCCTTGCAGGAAAGCCAAAGCCGCCAAACCGCTTCGTAATCTTCGATTTTCATTTTTCTGATTTGCATTTCACTTCTCCAAACAATTACACAATTTTTGCAAAGACATCTTTCAAAGACGCGAGGAAAGTTTTTTGGACAATTTGGGCAGGTATGATTTCGCCCGATATTTCCAAATCCATTGTCGCGCAAGCATCGGCCACAAGTTCAACTTCATAACCATAATCCATTGCCGCGCGAACTGTCGTGTCAACGCACATGTGAGTCATCATTCCGCACACAATCAATTTTTTGATTCCGTTTTCTTTCAAATAAGAATCCAATTCAGTTTTATGAAAACTGTTCGGATAAAATTTTACAATTATTTTGTCGCCGGGCAAAGGCTTGATGCGTTCCGAAATTTCGCAGCCGTGAGTGCCTTCAAGAAAAAAATTTTCTTCCGGCGGATTGATGTGCTGGACGTAAACAACAGGGCGTTTTTGTGCGCGGCTTTCTTTTATCAATGATTGGATTTTCTTTTCCGCTTCATACGCATTGTAAAGTTCGCATGCGCCGCCGGGAAAATAATCATTTTGCACATCGATGATAATCAACGCTTCTTTCATTTTTTTGAGTTCTTCCCATTCGCCGCGCGTTATTGCATAGGCATACGAAACACCGTTTTTTTCATCGGGATATTCTTTTATTTTTTTCATGCCGATTGCGGCGGCTGTGGAATACGATCCGACATTCGTGTATTTCATATAAGAATAAAGGCAGTCATATTTTGTGTTTTCAAACGCCCAATCCCTGACCGCCTTTGCCGCCTCGCTTCCGAAGCCGCGCCTCCAATATTTTTTATGGATGTGGTAGCCGATTTCGGGAAGCATCTCGCCGTCTATATTTTGCATCGTGATTCCGCAGTCGCCGATGAATTCCTGAGTCTCCTTCAGCACGACCGCCCACAGCCCGAAGCCGTATTCCGCGTAATTTTTGAGATTCCATTCAATCCAATTTTT
Organism: uncultured Treponema sp.; assembly: GCA_947174385.1. Lineage (GTDB taxonomy): Bacteria > Spirochaetota > Spirochaetia > Treponematales > Treponemataceae > Treponema_D. The sequence continues at coordinate 16,948 of CAMWIU010000021.1, read as the reverse complement.
TGTCCGCGCCTCGTCAAACGGCTTGGGATAATGTCGCATAGTTTCAGCGTCCGACACAATCTCATACAGCGCGTCAAAATCATCGAGCGTGTATTCCCTCAAAATCAATCGGGCCGTTTCGATTTGCATTTTTATTCCTCACATTTTTTCAGAAGCCTTTTACGGCAGCGGAAATCGCGAGATTTATTTAATCGCAATGCGAGTAAATAAATCTCGGTAAGCAGCGCACCGCGCTGCGACCTAGCTCCAGCGGAAGCGAAATTTTTTGTTCCGCATCGCAAAACTCGCGACAATTGTAGCATAAAGAATAAAGTTGCAAAAGCGATTCGCGCAAAATTTGCTGCGTTTTTAAAACTCAAATTCTTCCTTTATTTCTTTGATAGATTTTTTTATGAGCGCAGTAATTTCCGTGTTCAATTTTTTTTCTTTTGCCGAAAGAATTTTGTTCAGCAACATTTTCGGATTTTTTTTCGATTCGCTTTCGATTTCTTCTTCGGGAATGAAAAGTTCGTGCGCCGAAACTCCGAGCGCGGCGGAAATTTTTTCCAGCGTGGAATCGCTCACCCAACTTTTGCCGCATTCGATATTCGCGATGTACGTGTTGGAAATGTCCGCGAGCTCCGAAAGCTGCTCCTGCGTCATCGATTTTTCTTTTCGTATTTTTTTGATGTTGTTCGCCAACACGAGTCTTATTTTTCCTGAACTTTCCATAATGTGTATGGTATGAAATTATCATAATCTGTATAATAAACTGTTGACATAGTTGAAGTATGATATTATGATAATAGAAAAACAAAGAGAAAACGTTGTTGGAATCTATCAATCCAAAGAATTTTAATTTTCCAAAAATCCTCGCGAAAGTTATTTTGTGTCGCTGCGCAAAAAAGTCGGGCGACGACAATCTTTTCGGGACAAGAATTGAAGAGCGCGGCACAATTTGGTACAGGACGTGGAGCTTTAAAATCAGCGAACGAAAAGCGAAAAATGAAGGCTGGCATTCGCAAAAAATTACCAGTTCGATGAATGTCGCGCAAGGTTACAACGGCTGTCCGTATTGCGGCGGATTTTCGCTGGCACAATGCGGAGCGTGCGGAAAAATGTTTTGCTTTGGAAGCGAAATTCCTGTAAACCAAAAACAACTCGAAATGAAATGTCCGTGGTGCGCAAAAATCAGCGTGTATCAAACTGCGGAGACATTTGAAATGCAAAGCGGGGAAATGTGATGGAATTCAAAAAAGGTGAACGGATAAAACTTGAGGGCGGAAAAGTCGCCGTGGTAAAAGAAAAACTCGGCGAAGGCGGACAAGGCATTGTCTACAAGGTGGAAGCCGACGGAAAGCCGTATGCGTTGAAATGGTATACGTGCCGATTTAAAAATCCGAAAAAATTTCGCGGCAACTTGAAGGCGAATATTGATTGCGGTGCGCCTGACGAAAAATTCCTGTGGCCGAAATTCCTTACGGAAGAAAGGGACGGCTCGTTCGGATATGTGATGGATTTGCGCCCGAAAGAATTTTCTGATTTCTCCGACATCCTGAACAATAAAATCAGATTTGTTTCAACCGAAAAAAGCATCCTTGCCGCGCTCAACATTACGAACGCATTTCGCGAATTGCACCGAAAAGGCTTGAGCTACCAAGATTTGAACGACGGGAATTTTTTTGTGAATGTCAAAAACGGCGACGTTTTGATTTGCGACAACGACAATGTTACTCCGGGCGGCATGAAAAATCCCGGCAACGTCGGCGGAAAGCCCGGCTACATGGCGCCAGAAGTTTTCCGGGGCGCTGCGTTTCCCGGCGTTCTGACGGACAACTATTCGCTTGCCGTGATTCTGTTCAAACTGTTCTGCCGGCACGATCCGATGATGGGCGATGCGTTCGTGAAAAGCGTCTGCATTACGGAGCGGCGCGAAATGGAACTGTACGGCACTAATCCCGTTTTCATTTTCAATCCGAATGATGATTCAAACCGTCCTGTTCCAGGAGTCCATCCGAATCCGCTCAAACTTTGGCCGAGGCTTCCGCAGTATATCCGCGACGCTTTTGTAAAGTCATTTGTTGACGGAATCAAAGATTCCAACGAGCGTCTGCCCGATAATGAATGGCAGAAAAAACTGGTGCGCTTTCTTGACGAAATGATGCTCTGTCCGATTTGTGGAAGCGAACACATGATTTACAAATTTGAAAAAGGCAAGGAAATGAAATTCGGTTGCGGGCACAGTTTCAGTTATCCGCGGACTTTGAAAAGCAAGGGGTATGAAATCGCGCTGTTTCCCGGGCAAAAAATCCGCGCCTGTCATATTGTGGAAAAAAGCGACGACTTTCAAAAAATCGAAGGCGAGGTGATTATGAACAAAAACAATCCCGCGTTGTGGGGAATAAAAAATCTGGGCGATGTCGTATGGACGTTCATTGCGGGCGGCGAGGCAAAAACCGTCGGGAAGCATTCGGTCCTGCCGATTGCGACCGACATGGAAATACATTTCAACGGCGTGGATGCCAAGATTGTGTTATAAAATCTGGAGGTTGAAAAATGGGAATGTTCGATGATGTGGAAGGAATCGTAAAAAGGCAGATGGTCTTGTTTTTTATCGTTGACTGTTCGGGCAGCATGATGGGAACAAAAATCACTGCGGTGAATCAGGCGGTGCGGGATGTCCTGCCCGAATTGCAGGATGCGGGCGGAAGCGACGTGGATTTGAAAGTCGCGTGCCTGAAATTTTCTACGGGCTGCGAATGGATGTATCCGACGCCCATTGCGAGCGAAAAATTTTCATGGCAGGAACTTCAGGCGGACGGCGTTACGGATTTCGGAACGGCTTGCGAAGAGCTTTCCAAAAAGCTTTCCCGCAACGAATTTTTGAACGCGCCTTCCGCAAGTGTCGCGCCCGCGCTTTTTTTGATGAGCGACGGCGAGCCGACAGACGACTACAAATCTGGGCTTGAAAAACTGCACGGGAACAATTGGTTCAAGAACGCAATCAAAGTCGCCGTGGCAATCGGAGACGATGCGAACAAAGATGTGCTCAAAGAATTCACGGGGAACATAGAGGCGGTGATTACGGTTCACACGCCGGAAGCCTTGAAAAAATGGATTCGCGCGGTTTCCGTAACAAGCTCAAAAATCGGAAGCCGCAGCCAGCCGATGAGCGACGGGCAAGTTCAGACAAAGCAGGATGCCGTCGTGAACGAAATCAAGGAAATCCAGCAGAGCGAGGCCGACTTGAGCACGACATCTACAAGCGGCGACGACTGGTAGGCATTAAAATCGGCGCAACATGAGCGTCGGTTTTGAATATAAAAATCGGTCGGTATGACTGATTGTTTCTTGAAGGTGCGATGTTGCATTTTTGGGAAAATTATTTTGGAAGTCCAAGCGATTTGCTTGGCAAGGAATTTTTTTATGAATTGTAAATTTCATCCGACGACGGAAGCCGTCACAACGTGCGGGTGGTGTGATGCGCCTATGTGCAATGAATGTGTTGACAAATCTTTTATTACACGAAAAATGAACGAGCGTCCCACTTGTTATTTATGTTCGATAGAACATATGGAAAAAGATGCAATTTGGTTAAAACGATGCAAACTAGCTTTGATAATCAGTATAATTACATCAATTATATTAATTTGTAGTGCGCTTTGCAATGCGGCTGATTCTATTTGGGGAATAATATTTTTACCAGGGTTCTTTTTCGCAAGAATTTCTACATTCGAAACGCTTAATGAAGTGGTGGAATATGAAGCCAGTGGTGATGAAACAGATAAATTTTTCAAAAAAATTGGTAAAAAACTTGTTGCAACTGCTTTTTTTGGTTTTATTTTTCCTGTTGCTTTAATTGTCTATTTTATAAAATATTTGAAGAAAAAGGATCAACGTAAATATGATTTACAGTATTTGCAAGAATATGAATCAATTATATCAATAAAATAAAAAAGGTTGTAATAGGTTTTATGATAACAGGTGTACTTAATGCGCCTGTTTGGGAAAATTATTTTGAAAGTCCAAGTGATTTGCTTGGCAAGGAATTTTTTATGAATGGTTCGTTGGTGATTGGGATTGTTGTTGCGATTATTCTTATTATTGTTGTAGTCAAGATTATAAGAGCAATTATGGAAAAAAGATGGCAAGAAGAAGAGATTCAAAGAGATAGCGACTTGTTAGACGCTGTAAAAAGAGGTGACAGGGAAACTGTCCAAAGATTGGTTGAAGAAGGAGCGGACATCTATCATGAACATGGAGCAATCCTTCTAGAAAATGCCATTAAGAATTGTGACAAAGAGATAATTTCATTTTTGCTAGATAAGGGCGTAGATGTAAATTTTGTTTATGAAGAAAGAGTGCCGTTGGCTTGCGCAAACGATGAAGAAATAATTGCTCTTTTGAAAAGTCGTGGTGCAAAAACAAAGTCAGATTTAGACGAAGCAAAAAGAGAACGCGAACGAGAAGCAAAGGAAATGAGAGAGGCCGCCAAAAAAGACAAGGAAGCGTGGGAAGCTCGACAAAGAGAAGAGGCTGTGAGAAGAGAAGAACAAGAGCGAGAGGATAGGGAAAAAGAAGAAACCGCCAAAAAAGAACGCCTTCTTTTTATACATGCTTGTTCATCCGGAGATATTAATGTAGTAAAGAATTTTATACAAAATGGTTTTGATTTAGCAGCAAGGTATGAAAAAGGACGAACGGCACTAATGATAGTGATAAACTCTTTTAGTGATTCACTTGAAAAATATAATGATATTGCGAAATTATTGATACAATCTGGAGCTGAAATAGATGCAAGGGATGACGATGGATTTACCGCATTGATGCATTCTGCAATGCAATTTCCTTATCATATGCCATTATTGATAGAAAGTGGTGCAGATGTAAATGCAAGATCTAACAAAAGTTTTACAGTCTTGATGTATGCTTGTGTCAATTCTGCGAAGATTGCAAAACCTGTTGAATTTTTAATAAGCAAAGGGGCGGACGTGAATGCAAAAGAGAATTCCAATGGTGAAACGGCATTGATGTTTGCAACAAGTGCTAGAAATGTTGAGGCGGTACTGTCATTGATAAGAAACGGCGCAGATGTAAACATAAAGGCGCGAAATGGTGCTACGGCGTTATCCCATGCGATATCAAATGGGTATACAGAAATAAAAAATATCTTAATAAACAACGGGGCATATCGTTAAATATAACAAATATTGCCGCTTTATTGAAATGAGAGTTTTTTAGAAAATCTATTTTAAAAGTCCAAACAATTTTGTTTGGCAAGGAGTTTTTTATGGATAAACAAGATATGTTAGACAGATGTTTGCTAGAAGCAGTTAGATGTCATGATAAAGGTAATGTTGAATTGTTGATTTCACAAGGGGCGGATGTTAATAAATCTTTTCAGATTCCTGAACTTCCATCAGGAATTACACCTTTAATAGGTGCTGTTTTCGTCAATGATATAGAAATACTGAAATTTTTACTGAAGAAAGGTGCGGATGCTAACAAGAAAGTTTGTATGAATGGAACAGATGTGACAGCAATTACTTTTGCAAAAGCAATTAATCGTATGGACATTGCCAATTTTTTAGAGCAATCCTGTTAGTTTAGGAGAACAAAATGACACAAGAAGAAATTGAAGAGCTTTCGTTCAAATGGACGGGTGTGCGTTCCGCTAGAAATGTGGACGCAGATACATTTGTTGAAGCATGCGAACGTGGTGACCTTGACTTTGTTCGTGAAGCTTTGAAAAATAACAAGTCTTTGGCAAACGCAAGTGAAAATGGTAATTTTACTGCATTGATGGGGGCTGCAAGAAATGGGCATACTGATGTGGCTAAACTTCTCATAGACAGTGGCGCGAATGTGAATGCTGTAAATGGATATAGAACTATCCCTTTGATGTTTGCTGTCGGCGATCTTGATGATTATCCTGATATGGTAAGACTATTGTTGGAAGCAGGAGCGGATGTAAATTTCACCGACTGCGGTGGCAACACCGCTTTGGATTTGGCACAAATAGGAGGACTTGAAAACTCTATCGCCGTTTTGAAAAGTTGGGGCGGAGTGAATTCAGGACAACCTATATTTGTTCGCAACAGGGGCAATCGCTGATAAAGTTATTTTGGTAAAAAACGTGTGTTTCACGTTTAAATAAATTTATTGCTGTGGAGGCAAAATATGGCACGAATTGTATATGATTCAAATGGTAACAAGCTGGGATCTTATGATGGAACTAGTGATTCAGGCGAAGTTTACGACAAAGACGGTAATTTCGCAGGCAAGTACTTTGAAGGTGAGATTTTTAACAAAGATGGCATGAGCCGAGGCTATCACAATGGCGACCCGGAAAAGACCGTAAAAATCTTGCTCGAAAGGTAATCGCTCTCAACAAATTAAACTCCTCGACAATGAATATCAATCGGGGAGTTTAAGAATGCAGAAAAAATGATTGAATGTATAAAAGCAGTCGCACAAGGATTCTCTCACAAGGCGCAGGGCAAGCCGTGCCAGGATTTTGCTGGCATCGTGCGGAAAAAAGGCTTTGCGATAATTTCCGTCGCGGACGGGCACGGCGGCGAACGTTATTTTCGGAGCGACGCCGGTTCTCGGATTGCGGTGGATGTTGCGGAAGCCGAATTCCAAAAACTTCTGATTGACATTTCCAAGTGGCAATGGCTGGAGGAAAAAATCAGTTGGGAGCAGACGATAAAGGCGCTTGAAAGCAACATCGTGAAAGAATGGCAAAGCAAAGTCGAAGCAGATTTTGCGAATCGCCCGCTTTCCGAAGAAGAGAAAATTCTTGCGGAAAAACTCGGTATTGACTTTGCCGCTTTGCAGGGAGAAAATTCCGAGCGCGAAAAAATCTGCGGCGTGCGATTTCGGAATTCGGAGATTCTCCGGTGCTACGGAAGCACGTTGCTTTCGGCTTTGTACATTCCGGCATGGGGATTTCCTTTGTCGAAAAAATCGCTTTGGATAGCGGTTCAAATCGGGGACGGACTGACTTTCGCGCTGGACGAAAACGGCGGCGATTTTTTGCCGATTCCCGAAGACAAGAATTTGGGATTCGGACTCACGACGAGCCTTTGTTCGTCAAACGCGGCGGAACATTTCCGCCATTCATTCGGCTTCTCAAAATTGAAAGCAATCGTCGTCTGTTCGGACGGCGTGGCGGATTCGTTTGCGAAAGAAAAATTTGGCGGCTTTGTGAAAGACATTTTGAACAACGTCAACGAGCAGGGCGGCGAAACAGTGCAAGAAGAACTGCAAGCATATTTTCCAAAATTGAGCGAGCAAGGTTCCGGCGACGATTTGAGTTTGGCCGGAATTTTTGAAGTGAGGAGAAAGGAGGAAAAAAATTAATGAAAGTTTTTTTGGGAATTATAATTTTGATTATTGTTTTGTATAATTTATGCAAGAGATATGGCGATAAAGTATTGGTAGCTGTTTTGGGTGCTTTACCTATTGTCGGATTATTTTGTGGAAGGGCATTGGTATTGGGATCGACTGGTTTTTGGCTTTGGCTTCTTGCGCTCGCCGGAGAAGTTTTCGCCCTTTTTGTTATTGGCTATTGTTTTTCAGAGGGCGGTAGCGATACAGATTCAACATATCCAAAAGTATTGACTGTTATTGGAATTGCGCTTTGGGGAATTGCATTAAAACTGGTGTTTTGGGATAAAACATTAGTATTTGGAATTCTCCTCTTTGTGTGTATTTTTATAGCTCCTTATTTGATTGTGGTTAGTTTGGACGCTTTTTTTGGCGGTTCAGTGAGTGCAATGGTTTTCATTGGAATTGTGAAGATGTTAAGTTCGTTTTTCCTATATCTAGGAAACTTGATTGACTTTTTGTATAATGCACGGATATATAATAAAACTCCTTGGATGTTAACCGCATATTTTGTCATTGTTTCATTGCTTGCTTTACTATCGTTTATATTGGTAATTTTCATCCCAGCTGTTTGTGCTATTGGAAATTTGAAGCAACAAAGACAAATGCAAAAAGAGCAATGGCAAAAACAGAAGATAATACAAAAAGAAAGCAAACGCAAACAAATAAAAGAAAAATATTCATATCGGTTGATTTCAGCCGTGGAAGAAAATGATGCAAAAACTGTTGCCGCATTGATAGAAAAAGGCGCGGATGCAAATTATAAAGATTTTTCCGGAAAAGTGCCCTTGCGCATCGCAATGGAAAACGATAATAAAAATATGATTTCGCTTTTGTTGGAAAAAGGCGCAAACATTGAATGCGAAGATAATAATGGATGCAGACCTTTGCAAAATGCGGTGGAAAATGGAAATCTTGAGATGGTTTCATTTCTGCTGGAAAAGGGCGCGTTCATAAATTGCAAAGATTCATTAGGTCAAACGCCGTTGCTTATGGCATTGAGATACAATAATAAAAACATGATTTCGTTGCTGCTGGAAAAAGGTGCGGCCATTAACATTTTTGATTCCAATTCTAAAAGCGCGTTGGACTTTGCTATTGAAAATGAAGATGCGGACTTGGTTTCACTACTTTTGGAAAAAGGAGCGGAAATTGGCGACAGCGATTCCAGTTTGAAAACGGCGTTGGATTTTGCCATAAAAAACGACGATGCGGATTTGCTTTCTCGTTTGGCGGAAAAGGCAGCGCGTGAAGATGTCCAGTGCGAGGACAGGCCGATTTTGTTCTTTGCGATAGAAAACAATTACAAAAAACTTGTCGAACTTCTTATCGAAAAAGGTGCAAATATTGAATGCAAAGGCAAATATGAAGCCACGCCATTATTGACGGCAACTTCCAATGGCAATCTTGACTTGGTTTCTCTTTTATTAGAAAAAGGAGCGAATATTGAATGTGAAAACGAAGATGGAGTGACACCGTTATTTGCGGCCATTGTAAAGGGGAATTTTGATATCATATCATTATTGATAGAAAGAGGTGCAAATATCGAACATGAAGTCAAAAACACTTATACACCATTGGGATGTGCCGTGGCATATAAAAATAAAGAAATTGTTTCATTTCTAATAGAGAAAGGCGCAAATATTGAATATGCAGCCAAATACGGAGTCACGCCATTGGTGCAGGCCATCAATGTAGAAGACAAAGAAATCATTTCTATCTTGATAGAAAAAGGTGCGGATGTCAATCATGTATCAAAGTTAAAAGATACGGAAACAACGCCATTATTTATTGCTACCTCTGGAAACAATGCAGAAGAAATAGTTTCTCTCTTGATAGAGAATGGCGCAGATGTCAATTTGACGACAACGAATGGATTTAACGTATTACAAAAATCAATTTGCGACAGGAATAAAAGACTGGTTTTACTTTTTTTGGACGCTGGTGCGGAAATCAATAAAAATTCCAATAAACTAGAAACCGCATTGTTAGATGCTGTTGATACGCAAAATTATGATTCTGAAATTGTTTCTCTTTTGATTGAAAAAGGTGCAGATGTCGATTTGGAATCAGCATTCAATGGTCATATTCCTTTGACATTGGCCGTTTCACAAAACAATAAAGATGCCGTTTCGATTTTATTGAAAAACGGCGCAGATCCAAACAAAAAAAGCAGCAAGTTTGGCACTCCTTTAGGGATTGCTTTTTTTGCAGTGAACAGGGAAATGATTTCTCTGCTTATGAAAAACGGCGCAGATTCCAGCGAAATTTTTTATTGTGCGGCCGCCATGCCAAAACCTAATGCTGCGCAATTTTTGCTGGACAATGGCGCGGATGTCAATTGTGAGTTTTCTGGTCAAACGCCGCTTATTTCGGCTATTTGTCTTAGTACAAAAGAAATGGTCTTGTTTTTAATTTCAAATGGTGCGGATGTTAATTATGAAACATCGGGAAATGTTTCGGATAAAACAGGCGCAAGAACGCCTTTGGAAACTGCTATTGTAAAAGGCAATGCGGAAATGGTTTCGCTTTTGATTACCTACGGCGCGGACGTTAATCACAAGTGTAAAAATGGAAATACGCCGCTACTTTTTGCGGCACGTCATCAAAGAACAGAACTTGTTTCCATATTAAAAGAAGCGGGAGCAATTTCATTTGTTCCTGCCAAGGGTACTCAAACAGCCGTCAATACGACGAGCAGTGCGAATCCTATTTCATCGGAAAATTCCGCAGATTTTAATGCCGCCCTTGTTGCGCTTTCAAAAATCATTGCAAAAAACAGCGCGGAGATTTTTGCTCCTGAAAATAACCAAAAATTAAAGGCACTTATTTCTGACTTGATTCCGCAGGAAAATGAAATCGCGCCGAAATTAAAGCAGGCACTTTCGTGCGATTTTGCTCAAATTATTTTGGATGCCACGGACAAAAGCGACAAGAAAAAAGAAACCTCCTTCAAAAAATCCGTCGATAAAATCGCCGCCGAAATAGGACTCGAAAAATCTGCCGCTGTTTCGATTGTGAAGCTGGTCGCGCTTTCTCTCGATTGGAATTTGGAAAATTTAAATTTGGAGTAAACAAAAAATGCGCACATCATATGTAATGGATGTTATCTTTGCGATTACCAAACTCGATATTGAAAAACTTGCGGAGCTGGCAAAAAATGGCGCGGATTTGAAGTGGGAGTATTTTGACGACGGCAACAATCCGCTTCTTGTTGCGTTAAAAAATTATGGTGAAAGAATTTCTGAAATTCCGTCCAATGGAAAAACCAACGAATGCCAAATTGCCGAGCTTGAAGAGTTTGCGAAAAAAGGAACGGCGATAATTTCGATTTTTTTGGAAAATGGAGTGGATCCAAATTGCGAAGATATAAAAGGCTGCACGCCTTTGGGATGCGTAAAATTTTATTTGTATTTGGGAATGCTTTCTTTTTTGCCAATCGCAATGAGCGGAAAGTCCGAGGATAAAAAAGATGTGGCGCAGTCGATTTCAAAATTTTTCGATGATGTCGCTTCAATTTTAATTCGTGCGGGTGCTGATGAAAATCGCAAGAACAGATTCGGCGAAACGCCTCCAGAATATGCCGACCGAATTATGACGGAGGAAATTAAAAAAAGATTTTGAAACGGAATCGAATTCAAAATAAAAATCCGCGTTATCGCAAAAAGTGAATTTTTATTTTCGCAGATTTTCTTCTTTTCTGAAAAATGATTTTTCCAACATTGCATATTCTTCGCGCGTGCACAATTTTTTGCATTTCTTTTTGTATTCGGCGGAACGTTCGAGCATGCTTTCGATTTTTTCGCACGGAAATTGGGAACATTGATTGCATTTTTCCACGCCTTTTTCTTTGACGCATTCGACCAAATTGTACGCGCACTTTTTGTGTGAAGAGCAGCCTTCGCAGCTGATTTCTTCGGGCGAAATAATCTTTTCGCGCCAGCCAATTCTGTGCCACAATTCAGCGACCTTGCTTTTTTCTTCCGCCGTCTTTGCGAGATAGCGAGGGCATTGCAGGCAGTCATCGCCGCACAAAGTGATTTTTTCCATGATTAGGCATTATACAAAATTCGAAAAGTTTGGGCAATGCCGCATTTTCCCGCGTGAGGGATGCGCAGGGCGTAAGTTCCGGCTTGGCGCAAAATGCGACGAGCCGGAATGAAGTGAAAACGCAACCCGGAGCAGCCCGACCGCTACGCAAATCAAAGATTTGCGTAGCGGTTACGCCCAAAAAAGAATGAAGAAAATTATTCCGCGAAAATCGCGTTGGAAGGAATTTCCACGGTGACGCTTTTCACTTTGCCTTCGCGCGAGAAAATGTCCGCGCTCAATTCGGAAGGAATTTCCGCGCCGAATGTTGCAGAATCCACCGTAACTTTTATCGCGGAAATCGAGCCGTCCAATTTGTACACGAATGGAATTTTGAAGCGCGTGAAAGAAAGAGTTCCGTCTGCGCCGAATTCTTTTTTCAAAAGCAAAGCAGGATTGAAACGCAGGCAGCCGTTTTCGATTTCCATTCCGAGTTCGCCCCAGCGCGTTATCACTTCTTCTTTTACCTGCCCCGTCATTCCGGGCTGCTTCGCGCCTTGCAAATACGGAGTGTGCGAATACGGATCGATCGGGAACGCGCCGTAAATTTCGGGAGTTTTGTTGAACGAAAGTCCAGCGCGGATTTTGTAATAATGCGCTCCCAATTTTTTCGCGCCTTGCTCATTTTTTGCCGCCAAAGCTTTTTGGAAATTTTCCTGGACTGCCAACAAAAGTTTTGAAACCATGTGCCAATAAATCGAGCCGATTCCTTCGTAAGCATAGAACGTGCCGCTTCGTCCCGTGAACGACTTGTGATTGAAAGTCTTTTCGTAAAGCGACAAGATTTCGCCTTTTTCTTCGGAAGAAATTTGCGGATGAATTTTTTCGATCGCGTTTTCCAAAACTTCCGCATTCCTGAAATCAGGATTGAAATGCGCCTTGCCGTTTTCAAGCGAATCGTTGTAAACGAGCGAAGTCGCGTCTGGCAAAATGTAGCCGCGATCCAGTTCCGCTTTCAGCGTAGCGATTTTTTGCGCGGCGGATTTTTCCAAAACATTTTTGTTTGCAAAGCGCGGCAATTCTTTCGAAGGATAAAGCATGTAAGAATTTTGGCGCGGCTCGTACATTCGGCTTTTTGCCAAAGAATCGCACAAAGCGCACACTTCTTCCGCGTCCAGCAAGCCGCTCGAAAGAACTGCCACTTGACCTTCGAGCATTTCCTCAAGGTTCAAAATTTCCATCGCGTGCTCGCCAATTTCGAGCGTGTTGTACGAATGATAAAGTCCGTCGGAACGCTTGTTCATTTTGATTGAATGTTCCGCATGCTTGATGAAAGCATCGAGCGCGGAAATGATTTCCGCCTTGGAAATTTTTTCGCCTTGCAAAAGCGATTCGGGATTTTCATAGAAAGCGAAGCGTTCGGCTTCAAACGCCTTTTCGCATTTTTCAACGAAAATTTTTCGCTCGCTTCCTGAATCAAGATTTTCAGGATTCGCGCTTTTGTAGATTTTCGAAATTTCTTCGAGGAATTTTTTAAGCGGCGCGGAAAGAACGAAATTTTCCTCGCTTGATTTTTCGAACAAATCTTTTACGAAAACCATGAAGCGGCGCAAATAGCAAAGCGTCACCACGCTCAAGCCGTAGCCCGCGAGCGCGTTGTTCGCGTCGTTCCATTCGGGACGCTGCGTGTTCATCCAAATTCCGCCGGCCGGAACAAAGTTCGCAATTTTCGTCAAAATCAATTGCAGGATTTTTTCCGCCATCGTAACCAAATACGGCTCGCCGTTTTTTCCGAAAAGTTTCGCGTCGCTTCCAAAGCGTTCTACTTCCGCAGAAATTTTTTCGTTCAGTTCGATGTCAAACACAATCGTGTCGCGCGGATTTTTTTGGATTTGCGAATATGCCTTGATGTGATAAGGAACATTCGCCACGGTGAAAATTGCGGAATTCAAAAATTCATCCAGCGCGGCAGGATTGATTTTTTCTTCCAGTTCGAGAAGCTTGCTCAGATAAATTATTTGGTGGTCATTCCAATATCCGATGTTCGCCCAAGGATTGTCCGGCTCGGGAATTTCCCAGTCGATTCCGGCGCGTGTTATCCTGTACGGATTGAAGCCGTCGGCTGTGGTGGCGTTCAAGAATTTCGCAATCATTCCGCTCGTGTACGCAGGATAGCTCATCGCCAACGCTTCCCAGTTTTGGAAAATGTCGCGCCAATTTCCTTCGTAATTCAAAATCGGATTTCCGTGCGAATCTTTTAAATTGATTGAAAACTTGTTCCAAGGGCGGCTCGGATCGCCGTGCCTTCGCGAAAACGAAAGCGGCAAATATTCAAGGTAAAGCCGATAAAGCTGCGCGTCGTGCTTGGCTTTGACGATTTTTCCAAGCTCCGCATAATTTACGTTTTCGCTCAAATTCAAAGATTTCGCGCAAGCGGCTTTCGCCTTGTTTCGAGTTTCCACAAAACCGATAAAATCATCGGAGCGCACCAAATTGTTTTCTGCAAAAACTCCGCCGCGCATTATGTTGAACATCACGTTCGCCTCGTGATGCATGCACGCGATTTCGTCCGCAGTGTTCTGCAAGCCGTCCGCTTCGCCGATATATTTTTCCAGCAATTTTTTTCCTTGCTCAATGTCATTGAGCAAGGATTTTTCCAAAGCGGCGCGATCGGCGAGTTCTTTTTTGAGAAGCGCGATTTTGGAATTTTCCAAATGCGTGTCGAAAACTTGTTCCCATTTTTCCTGCGCGCCGCCTTCCAATTCCAAGTCAAAACTGATAAAGCACGAAGCGCGTTTTCCTTTGAGAACATCGATTTGCTCGAGCGGAATTTCACGCGCGAAAAATTCGGGCGTTTGAGGATCAAGATAAACTGGACATTTTTTGCTAAACCAACAAGTGTTCGCCCAAAGAGCTTCGCTCGGTTCTGCGCGGTCGGTCAAAACGGAAGAAAGCGAAAAAAGCGCGAGGCCGGAATCTTTTTCCAAATCGGATTTTTTGTAAGCGTCAAGCAAAATTGAATTCGTCGCCTGCAATTGCATCGTTCCGCAAGCGGGCACGATGTTTTGCGCGCCGTCCAAAATTTGAACTTTCGCAGATTTCGAAGCGCGATTTTTTATCGAAGAAATTTTCACCAAGCCGTATTTGTCGCTGGAAGTCCATTCCGTGCGCCAAATCAAATCAAGTTCCGCGTTCACTTCTTCGAGAATGATGTACGAGCCGCTGGAATTTTTGTAAATGTTGCGCTCGACTTTCCATTGCGTGTTCGAGTCGAACGGCTTCCACAAAAAAGTTCCGTCCGCCGAAAAAATTTTCACCGCCGAAAAATTTCCGCTGCACGCGCCCATGTCCAAAATTTTGTCCGCCGTCAAATACGGAAAAATCGCATGCTCGGAATTTTTGCGTCCCGCGCTCAACGCGCCGTTCGACCAAATGAAATTCCAAACATCGGAAGAACTTGTGATTGTCATGAAAAAAGGCTCGATCGCGTTTGCGTTCGAGATTTTGTACCAAGTCTCGCCGTCGAAATTTACGACTTCACCGAAAGATTTTTGCGGCAAAAGGCTCGTGGCGAATTGAGTTGTGCGCGGATTGGCGTGCATTTTTTTTCTCCTGTTTTGTCGCCCGCATAAGGCGATTTGAAATTGTTCCTTAATTTTCAACAATGAAGAAAGTGCGCTGGAAACTTCGCCTTTGGCTCGTTGCGAGAACAACTTTCGAATTGCTGAAAACGCGATTTTGCAACGGAGTGAAAAATCGCAATACAATAAGCGAGTTTCTGAAAGAAACTCGGCATTAAAATAGGCAACGCAAGTTTAGTTGCCTATTTTAATTGTAATTTTAAATGATAAAATAGAATTGCATTCTTGTCAATTGAAAGAAACGAACTTTGCGATTTTGCGTGAGGGATGCGGAGGGCGCAAGTTCCAGACGACGCGAAAGCGGTGGCTGGAATGAAGTGGCAACGTAACCCGGAGCAGCCCGACCACTGCGAGTTTACGAAGCAGTGGGCACGCCCGAAAAAATCACAAGTTTTTCTCTCACAATTTTTGCCTTGTTTTTTTTCAGACAAATGTGATATAATTCAAAATCAAACAAAGTATGAATCAAAGCGAATTGGTTGAAAACAAAGATTTCCTGACAACTCAAATCATTACATATCTTGGAAACAAGCGCGCGCTGATAAAAAATATTGAAGAAGAAATTCTCACGATTTCCGAAAGCCTCGGCAAAAGCAAAATGGTTTGCGCCGACATTTTTTCCGGCTCGGGAATTGTGGCGCGAATGATGAAAAAATATTCCTCGCGCCTTGTCGTGAACGACTTGGAAAATTATTCCGCCGTAATAAATTCCTGCTACTTGTCGAACAGGCGCGACTTCCCGAAAAAAAAATGCGAAAGGCTTCGCATTGAAATACAGCGGCTTTGCGACGAAAAAAAAATCTACGGAATAATTTCGCAAAACTACGCGCCGAAAAATGACTGCGACATTCAAAGAGGCGAACGCGCCTTTTACACTCGCGAAAACGCGCTTTTGATTGACACCTACAGGAATTTGATTGACGA
Source organism: uncultured Treponema sp. (assembly GCA_947174385.1). Taxonomy (GTDB): domain Bacteria; phylum Spirochaetota; class Spirochaetia; order Treponematales; family Treponemataceae; genus Treponema_D. The sequence continues at coordinate 983 of CAMWIU010000021.1, read as the reverse complement.
TGTTGTAAAGGAAGAATCCTTGAAAAAATTTTTTCTCGCGCCGCTCATAACTGAAGCTTCGGTTCATGTGAACACGAGCGGAGTTTTCAAAGGTTTCTACAAAGACAAGAACACGGGAATAGGATGTTTCGGCGCGGCGGGAAAAAACGCGCTCACTCGCATTTTCGGAAAAATAAAACTTGAAGAGCCGGTTTTCAGCAATTTTGATTCGGATTTGGAAATACACAGGAAAGATGCTGTCGAGATTTCTCGGGAATTGAGAAGCCTCGACATCGCGTATCTTGACCCGCCGTACAATCAGCATCCTTATGGCTCGAATTATTTTATGCTGAATCTGATTTTGAAAAACAAGCTTGATACGGCAATCAGCAAAGTGAGCGGAATTACGCAAGATTGGAATCGTTCCGTGTTCAATAAGCCGAATTCCGCTTTGAAATCAATGGAAGAAATAATTTCAAGTTTGGACGCGAAGTTTGTCATCGTTTCGTACAATTCCGAAGGTTTCATTTCTTTTGCGGAAATGTCGGAAATGCTTTCGAAATACGGCAAGTTGAAAACAGTGGAAATCGCGTACAATACTTTCAGGGGAAGCCGAAATTTGAGAAACCGAAACATTCACGTCTGCGAATATTTGTTTGTGCTGAAAAAAGATTAGCGACACGCTGTGAGAAATGAATTGATATGCAGTGGATGGCCCCCGATATACTGTGAGGAGCGGGTCGATATACTGCGAGCACCGCACCGATATACTGTGAGGAGCAAGCCAATTTCCTGTGAGCAACAAGCCTTTTCTGTAGGAGCATAGCTTTCTTTTCATCTTAAATTCGTTTTCCACGCAAACCGCAACAACTGCAAACTTGTGCAATTTTCTTTATAATCTTTGAATGGCGAGATGTGGAATTTATGAAATTTTTTTTGCATTTTTGGGAAACCGTGATATAATGGAAGAGTCGAATCTTGCAACCCATTTTGGGTTGTTTGAT
>CAMWIU010000020.1 GCA_947174385.1 uncultured Treponema sp. | reverse complement strand
TGGGCATTTCGGTAGCCCGCAGCACTGTAGCCGCTTGTGATTGGTACGGGAGCGGTTGCGGGATCTGCTTGGGTGGAAACGCCGATTTTCGTTCCTTCAAGCGAGCCTTGTTGCACAGCAAGCGTTTTGCCCGCAGGCAGGTACACATTTTTGGGCGCGCCGTCCGCCGTCGTGTTGCCGGTGATGTTCACGCCACCCAAGATGTTCAAACGGTTGCCTTCCAAGTTCACTGCGCCTATTCTAGTTTTCATTTCGGTTACTGAAACGTTTTTAAGGCTCAAGGTGCTTCCGCTTCGAATGGCAATTCCGTCATTTATGACAGTGGAATCTTGCGTTTGCTTTATGGTCAAGTCTTGCATTTGCACCGCGCCTTCTATGACAAAAGCGGAAGAAATGTTGCCTTGTGAAAATTTGAACGAAACGGTAACGCGGCTTCCTGCGCTTCCGTCTTTGCAGCCCCGCAAATTCAAGGTCGTGCCGTTCGCGGGAGACAGCGTTATCGTGTGGTTGTCTGTTATTGCGAGATCGCTCAAAAGGAAAATCGTCGCGCTTTCGGGAGCGATGGGGGGGGGTACGAGAGAGTTCAAAGATGTCGCAGCGTGCGCGATTGTCGCAAACGGCTTGGATTTTGAGCCATCGCCGCTTGTGTCGTTTCCGCTCGCGCTCACAAAGAAAACGCTCGGCGTTACAGTGATATTTTCTTCGAATTTTTCAGAATCCACAAAGTCGGGTTTTGTCGCATACGCCGATATGTCGAAAGTGCCCGCCGGCAATTTTATCGCAAGCGGAGAAACGCCGCTTCCGCCCGAATAATTTTCCGCGCCGCCCGATTTTTTAACCGTGTAATGTATTGTCGCGCCCGATTCGGCGGTCTTCAAAGTATAAGTTGCCATTCCGTCGCTTTCGCTTTGGGCAAGCGTCGTGAGAGTTGATGTAGGCTCGGGCGGCAAACATTTTCGTCCGTGCGAGTTAAATGTACGCGAAGAAGAAAGCCCGCCTTCGTCCGCCAAAGTCAACGTGATTAAAAAAGGCGAGCGGTTTTTTATGTTGATGTCGGTTGCGATAAAACAATTCGCGCCTACGGGCGGGGCTTCATCAGCATCAGTTTTTACCATTCCTTGAGGCGCAGTGGAAGAAATCGTCCAACCGGAAGAAGCATCGTCATTAGCAAAATGCGCGTCAAAAACATGCGTCCGCCCGTTTTCCGAAACAGTCAAATATTTGTCATCCGTTTTGAGCGCGGGCAATTTTATCGCAAGCACCAATTTTTGAACATCGCCCGTTACAATCATTTGTCCCACCGCGTCTTCAATGGAGCCAGGCGGAGAATTGCATCGCAAGTGAATTGTGTGAAAACTTTGCATTCGCTTTTCTTCGCCAAAATCCGCTCGGTAAAGCGTTACGGTGGGCGAAATATCAAATTGTGAAATTTTGCCGTCAATATTCGCGAGAGAAGCCGCAGGAATTTTTATGCTGAACGTGCTTTTTAAAAAGTTGGTTTCGTTTTCTGTTCGCGTAGTGCGCGTGACGTTTCCATCGCCGTCAATCGTTTCTTCTATCCAACTTCGCAACAAACCGTCATTTTCGGGAAAGTCAATTTCGGCAACAGCTTTGACATTTGGTGTCGGAAATTCGATTGCCGCGCGTAGCCTGTGATTTCCGGGATTGTCCACAATATAAGTTATCGTTATATCGTCGTCCGAGCCGACATTCAGCCACGCGCCTTGTGGAATTAGTTTATCGTTGGGACGAATTTCGCGCGATGCCACGGTCGCGATGCTCGCATAGTCTTCCAAAAAATCTTTTGGACTTTCTTGGAAAAGATCGCACGTGGAAAGAATTGCCGCCGCACAAATTGGCAGAAAAATTTTGAGGAAAATGTTTTTCGCGGAAAGGACTTTTTTCATCAAAATTTCACTCCAAACGAAATTTGCGGAGAAAAAGTTCCGCAAGACATATCCGTGAATTTCGCATGAACGAAATCCGCTCCCGCCGCGACAAAAAAATGTTTCGCCTTTCCCGGATAATATTGTAATGCAAAACCGCCGCCGAAGGCAAGCCCCGCAGAGTTCAAATTCGGGCTTGAAAATTCCACGGTCGTATATTCAAAATGCGTGTCGAAAATCATCGCCACGCCAGCGGACGCATGCAAATCCAAAACCAATTTTTGCGGAATTATGTGCGCCTGATAAACCAAGTTGAACATCGCGGTCAAATAGTTTCCGCTCAATTCGTAAAATTCGGGGTGCGTGGAAATGCGCGAATAATTCGCCTTCACGCCCGCTCCGAAATGCATTTTGTTTTTCACCAAAAAAAGCAAGGCAATATCCGCGCCCGCATTGAGAAGCGTGATTTTGGAATCCATGCATTTTTCCAACGTGCCATCGTAAACCGAAATGGGCAAAAAATATGACGCGCCAAGTTGAACGGTTTCAAACGAAATAAATTTTGTTTTCGCGGAAAACGCTTCTGAAAAATCGGAAAAGTCGCCGGGATTTTTTGCCAAAATCTTGTAGCTGCCTTCTTGAATTTTTTCCGAATCAAATTGGACGCGCGCGGTTTTTCCGTCCAGCGAAATGTCCAAGATTTTTCCCTGCAAGATTTCTCGCTCCGAGCCGTCGCCTTCCGCCGCATGCAACGTGAACAAAGTTTGCGCCAAAAAATTTTCGCCGTGCAAAGAAAAAATGCCGTTTTCGTTTTTCGTGGAATTCACATAAACTTTTTTCGGATGAACTGAATTTATTTTCGGCATTTGCGCTTTCAAAACCACAAATCTTTCCCATTCGGATTTTTTTTCTCTGTCCAGCAAGTTGGCCGCCGAAACTTGAAAACGATAGATTCCAGATTCAAGCGAAACTTCGACAAAATTTTGCGGCACGGTTTCTTTGAAAACCGTTTTCCAATCGTCTTTGGAATTTGCGGGAGAAAAATTCGAATCGCCGATGAATTTTTGAATTTCCACTTCGTAATGTTCAACATTCGGAATTTTTTGCCAGCTTAAGCGTTGCACGAATTTCGTTCTTTGCCGCGAATCTTTTTCGATGTAATAATTTTTTTCGATTTCGAATTCCGAAATTTCCTGAGCGCAAATTTTTTCCATGCGGAAATTCATCGCGAGAAAAATCGTTGTCAAAAGAAATATTCGCTTAAAATCCATAAAGAATTCCAGTATCGTTGATGATGATTTCGTCGATTTCCTGCAAGTCAATTGCGAACATCGAAACCGAAGGTTCGCCGCTGCGTTCGATATTTCCATCGGCAGAATTTTTCAACGCCTGCACCGACCAAGTATAAGTTCCTCCTCCCAAATCCGCCATATCGTTCAGGCGGAATTTCGTTTGGGCGAACGTGCGCGAAAACAAAGTTTGCCCGCGATCGTTTTGAAGCACGAACAAATATTCGTCGGCTTCGGGAACGGAAGTCCATTCAAAAGTTATCGCGCGGCTTTGCCGAATTCGTTCCGCGTCAAAGACAGCGTTGTTCGTGGCTTCGCCGAGAAGAATTATCGTGCCCAAAGAAACAGGCTCTTGCGCCACTTCCGCTTTTGACTCAGGCGGAATTTCTTTCACAGGCGCGGGCGGCGCAGTAACGACCGGTTCAGGAATTACGATTTTTTCGTTCACTACGAAATTCCTTGCCCGCGCGGAAACATCGATTCCTTCCACAGTGCGCGCGCTCACCGTCCAATAATATCTGCCCGGTTCTAGCGGAGGCAGGCGGATTTCGCGCGGCGGATTTTGCACGGAAAAAACAGGCTGTGAGATTCCGTTGGAATTTCGGCTTATCGTGAAATTCGAGCTTGCAAGATCTTGTCCGTTCGGATTCCATCGCACAACGCCCGGATTTTCCCGCGCCGCCTCTTCCGCGAATCGCGTGCCATTCGAAGGAAAGGTCAACGTGACATTTCGAATCTGCTTGATGCGGATTTCGCTTTCGCTCGTCTCGCTCAATCGCGCGGCGGCATAACTTTTTTCTTCCGCGCCCGCCTGCACCGACCAAGCATATTCGCCGTCGGGAAAATTTTCCAACGCGAACGAATAATTGTTCGAAGTGACTTGCCTTGAATAAATCGGCTCTTTCGAATTTTCCGAAGAATAAAAATTGAACAAATAATAATCCGCACCCGAAACTTCGTTCCAAGAAAAAACGCTTCTCGCGCCGATTCGCACCAAAAGCAAATCGTCGTTCGCGGGAGAAACCAAATTCGGCTTTTCAAGCGGAGCGATTACGTTTATCGCGCGCGCTTGCGTTTTGTATTTTTGCGGATCTTCTTTGGAAACGATTCGCCAAAAATAATTTCCGCCGCCCAAATTCGCGCCCGAAAAATTCTTCACGCCTTCGGCATTCGTTTGATTTAAGACTGTTTGCGAAAAATTCTCGTCGCGCGCGATTTGCAAAATCGTCTCGCCGGGAACGTTCGTTTTCCAGGCAAACCGCAAGCCGGAAACATTTTCGGCGTTCACCGAATAATTTTCGGGCGGATAGAGAAGCTTTTGTTCGAATTCGATTTTGTCCGTAAAAAATTTCCGCACTTCGGATTTGTTGGAAAAATCTCCGTCGTTATCAAATTGCGAAACATACCAAAACCATTCGCCGGTTTGCATTCCCAATTCCGAAGGCTTTACGTTAAAGAAATTCGTCTTTTGCCTTCTGCGAATTTTTTCGTTCGCAAAATCGGAATCGGACGCGACGACAATTTCGTATTCGCCGACTTCGGAATTGTTTTTCCATGAGAACGCGAGATTGTCTGAAAGTTCGGTGTTCACAGTGTCGCCGGCCGCAGGCAAAATCAGCTCAACATTGTCAAGCGAATTTCTTTGGCTTACCGTAAAGACGCGCACTTCGGAAGGCTCGGCAAGTTCCGCGCCGTTCACCGTGTAGAACGGGGTCACGCGCCAATACCACACGCCTTCTTCCAATGTGGAAACGATGCTCGAAGGAGTCGTGATGCGTTGCTTTACGACAGGCTCGGCCATTCGCGGATTGTCCGCCACTTCAAAATCGAACGCAGAAATCCATTCGTTCTGCGTCCATGAAAAGCGGATGTTCGGCAATTTGACTTTGTAGACAAAATCGGCGTGGCTTTCGGGAATTACAAGCTCGGGTTTGGGCGCGCTCAAAATGCTAACCTTGCTTTGCGCCGAAAATTCCGCGCCTTGCTTTGAGGGAAAAATCCGCCAATAAAACGCGCCGTCTTTCAATTGGGCGTTGGTCTCTTTTAAATCTTTCAATTCGCGGCGAATGATTGTGTTTTGAAATTTTTTGTCCGACGCAATTTCCAAAACCAAAAAATCGTCCGCGTCCAAATTCTGCACGTTCCATTTAAAGGCGACTTGAGATTCGCTTGACTTTTCAAAATTCAAAATTTTTTCGTTCGGCTTGGGATTCAAAACCGTAATCAACGGGATGATTCTTTCCTGCGCGTTTTCGTCCAAAGCGAGCGAATTTCCTTCGGCGATCGCGCGGGCCGTTCCGTCCGCCGAATTGAACATCGCGTCGCCGCTTATTACGTTGATTGTAGAATCGCCGTTTTCCGAAACGCTCGTTCCGAGCGAAGAGCCCGCGCTCAATTCAATCGTAGAATTTCCGAACGAAATCACCGCGCCGTTTTTCGCGCCCGACGAATTCATCACGACGCTTCCGCCTTGCACCGAAGTCTGAACTTTTCCGTCACGGACTACAACTTGCGCCATCGTGTTTTCGCCGAGTTCCATAATGTTGCCGTCGGAAAAATAAATCGTAGCTTCGGATTCGGGCGCGGTTCGGATTACGTCTCCATTGTAAATCGGCGAATCTTGCCTGAGCCTGTCCCAAATCATTCGTTCTTCGAATTTTCTTTGCGCAGTTTTGTGCTTGAACGTGATTCTTGCAACTGGCTTTTCGTTCATTTTCGTCAAAGAAAGATTTAGGCTTTCGTAAAATTTTTTCACGCTCAATGCCGCGCCGAAAATGCACAAGAGGATGAAAATTGTCGTAAGAAGGACGGAATTATTGTCCTTGGATTTTGTATTTCTTTTCATCTTCGTCAAGATTCACCGTGCCCAAATCGGGCGCATCAATTCCCAATAATTCCCGAACTTCCGCCATGGTTTTCGGGCCGTCTTTGCCCGCGCCCGGAATGTCGTCGGCATAAGGCATGTTGATGACCGCGTACATTTGGACGGGGCGGCTTTTTCCCTTTACCGTAACCGAAGGCATTTGTTCAACAAGGACATAATCCTTTACCAATTTGTAGGTGTTTTCCGTAATCAAAATATCCGTGTGAAGCGGCTTGTTCAAGGCTTCCGTTCGCGAGGCGAAATTCACCGCGTCGCCGATTACGGTGTATTCCATTCTTTCGGTCGAACCGATTTGTCCGGCAATCACAGGTCCTGTATTGATTCCGCATCCAATCCGAATTATGGGCTTTTTGTCGCCGCCTCGTCCTACATTGAATTCTCGCAAAGAATGGCGCATCATCAGCGCGGCGCGAATGCATCGAAGTGCGTCCGTGCCCGGATCTTCGGAAGTAAGCGGCGTTCCCCAAACCGCCATAATCGCATCGCCGATGTATTTGTCCACCGTGCCTTGTGTCTTGTTCACGCATTCGACCATGCGCGTCATATATTGATTCAAGAATTCGACGACTTCGAACGGCTCGAGCTTTTCGGAAATCGCGGTGAACGAGCGGATGTCCGAAAAGAAAATCGTGCAGACTTTCGTTTCGCCGCCCAAAGCGAGCTCGCCTTTGGCCGACTTTTCGGCAATGGTCTTGTTCACGAATCGGCTGAACGTGTCTTGCAAACGTTCGCGCTCGGCAAGTCCCACGCTCATTTTTCCGAAAGACTGCGTGAGCATTCCGATTTCGTCGTGGCTTTTCGGAACGAGATGAATTTCGTAGTTGCCCGCTTCAATTTGCGCGGAAGCCTGCGTGAGCTTTACAAGCGGACGGCTCAGGCTCAATGACCAAATCCAAACGAAAATTATCGAAACGAACAAGACCGCAAGTCCCAAATAAACATTGCGCTTTGTCGTATTGCGAACATTTTCGAAAATCACTTCGGATTGAACCGTCGTAATTACGCCCAAATCGCCCAACGCAATTTTTCGATACGCGCCAAAATATTCTTTGCCGTCGCTGTCCGTAAAAAGGATTTGGCGGTTTTCGTCATTGTTTTTCCGCATTTGAATTATGAGCGGAGAATCAACAAGATTGACGCTTGTGCGCATCGCCTCAAAATCAGGATGAACGATGATGTCGGCGCGACTGTTTATTACATAAGAAACGCTTGTGCTACTTTGCCCGAAACTGTTCGTCAAAAATTCGCTGGAAGCGAAAATCACCACTGCGTCATTTTTTCCGTCATGCGAATTTCGCGGAACGACCAGCGCGACCATTCCGAATTCGAAAAAAGGAGTGGCGTTCAAAATCGTAAACTCGCCCAAAAACGCTTTTTCCACCGCCTCACGTTCGGTGAAAATGAACGACTCAATCGCGCTTTCGTCCAATTCGTGCCGCGCAAAAAATTTGTCGTTCACCATTCGCAAATTGTAGTTGCCGTACAAAAAATTTTCTTTGGACAAAAGGAGCACCGCCGCCACATCGGGATTGCGTTCGAAATAAAGCGAGGATGCGTTTTCCTCGGCAGAATTGCCGATGACATCGAGCAGCAAAAGCGCGTTCGATTGGAGCGTCGTGAAACTGCTTTCCACCGCGTTCGCCGAACGAGTGTTCGCATCCAAATTTGTGTTTTCCGCAGTGACGCGCACATCGTCGCTTACAAAATAATTGACCAAATATGTAATCGAGCCAAGCGAAACCACAATCAAAAACGAGACGATAATAATCAGTTTTGCGCCAATCGGAAATCGAACGCTAATTTGCTTTTCCACGAAAAAATCCTTAATTAAAAATCACCAATTTTTTAGAATTTTCAGATTATATAATATTTCACAATTTTTATCTACATTTTGTTTTCTCCAATTTAAATCTAAAATTCGATATCAAGCCAAAAGCTTGCGCGACAATTTTAATTTCACGTTTTCAACTCATGCTTTCAAAAAATTCGACATCGGCAAAGTCACGCGGATTCCTGTGGAAAAAACAAATCCCGTGCCCACGCCCTTGCTGAACGAAAGCGCGTGTCCGTCCGTTCTTGTAAAAATCGTGATGTCCAAATCCTGCACGAGCGAAAGCTTTACCTTGCCGATTTTCAGCGAAGGCGTTTGAAACGAGACTCCAAAAATCCCAGGAAAAAAATTTCCCTTGATTTTTTTGTCGCTGTCCGGAATTTTCGGCGAGCCGAAATTTATGACCGGTCCCAAATACACTTTTATGAATTCGTTGAACGAAAGCGAAAAAACAATCGGAATTTGAAAATTGCGCGTGCCATGATTGTAGCGGAAAATTGTGCCAAGCCCCAGCTGAAATTTCCAGCCAGTATAGCGAACGTCCGTCTCAAGCGCAATGCCGCGCCAATTGAAAACAAAACGATTCGGCATAAAAAAATTCCAATCATAAAAAAGTGCCGCGTCGAATTCGAGTTTCGCATACCATTTTTCAGAATTCGAATTCAAGTTTGAATTTTTTGAAAGAGTTTCCGCCGATGAATTTTTCGAAGCGGAATTCCTTTCATTGGATTTTTCGTCCATGGAAGCGGCGGCGTTTTTCGAAGAAACCTCATCCAACGAATTTTTTTCGGAATCAGAATTCGAATTATTTCCCGAAGGAAGCACGCGCCCCGCTCCTGCGAATGAATTTGCGTAGTAGCGTTCTTTCAGCGAAGAAACGATTACGCCAGTATTCGCGCCGCTGCTCGCCGCATGAATGAACTGATTTTTTCCAATGAAAATTCCAACGTGGGAAATCGAGCCGTCGCCCGTAGTCTTAAAAAAAACAAGGTCGCCTTCTTCCGCTTGCGAAAGTTTGATTGTTTTTGCCTTGGAATAAATCGCCTTTGCCGAACGCGGCATTTGCAGTTTTGCCCCTTCGCGCATGACCGTATAGATAAGCCCCGAACAGTCGAATGCATCTGGACCAATCGCGCCGGATCGATACGGACAGCCGATATATTGCTTTGCGCAGGCAACTACATTTTTGCGAATTTTTCGTGCTTGTTCAATAGAATATTCTTGCGCCGTGCAATACCAAATGCAAATCAGAGGAATCGCCAAAAAAGCAAGAAATTTTTTCGCCTTTGCCATAGCTTAAATTTTCGGCAAAAAAATGACAAATAATTAGAAATTCATCGTGATGCCCCGCGTGAATTTTTTTACGGAATTTGTTCCACAAATATCAGATACTGTGGTATAATATCCGAAAATAGCAACGGATGCGAAATCCGCTATTTTGGCTCGAATCTTTCGACAAAACAAAAAAATCATTTGGCGGGAAAAATGAAACCTATTAGACAAGAAGTCAGCTGGAAATTTTTGGACGCATATCGCGGCAGGATTTTTAATTCGGAATGGCCCACGTTGCCGCAAATGTTCCGCATTTCGCAAATGCGCTACGGCGAGCGGCCGTGCTTTGTCGATTTTGAAGGCAAGGACGGCGCGAAGCAAACTTACACTTACAACGAGGCTTGGCAAAAAATCGAAACGCTCGCGCAATGGATGATGGCGAACGGCGTGAAAAAAGGCGACCATGTTGCCGTGAGCGGAAAGAATTCTCCCGAATGGGCGGTGGTTTTTTTCGCGGCGATGCTTGCGGGCGCAGTCGCCATTCCGCTCGACTACGCTTTGCACGAAAATGAAATCGAAAATCTGCTCAAAACCGCGAAGCCGAAAATGCTTTTCGTGGACGAAGAAAAATTCCAGCATTTTTCCTCGTCGAAAAAATCGATGAAAGTCTTTTCGCTTTCGCCGAAAGAAAAAGAATTTTTCGTCTACAATTTGAAATCTGAGAAAAAGGCAATTCCTTTTCCCGAAGTCTCGCAGGAAGACACTGCGGCGATTTTATTCACGAGCGGAACGACTGGCGTTCCAAAAGGCGTGATGTTGAGCCACAAAAATTTGGTAAGCGACTGTTTCATCGCGCAGCAAAATTTGATTCTTTATCCCGAAGATGTTTTCTATAATTTGCTTCCGATTCATCACGCATACACGATGCAAGCCGCGCTGATATGCCCGTTGAGCAGCGGATGCTCGATTGTGTTCGGAAAAAGCATGGCGGTTTCGCGGCTTTTAAAAGAGCTGGACGAAGGAAAAATTTCCGTAATGCTCGGCGTGCCACTTTTGTACAATAAAGTTTATTCCGGAATAAAAAAAGGAATCGCGGCGAAAGGAAAGGCTGCGGAAATTCTCGTGAACGCGATTATGGGAATTTGCTATTTCATCCGAAAAATCACGGGAAAAAATATCGGGCGGCATTTGCTGCGCTCCGTTTTGGAAGCGGCGCATTTTTCAACGATGCGCGTCGCGATTTGCGGAGGCGGCCCGCTCGCGCCGAGCGTTTTCAAAGCGTACAATTCTCTTGGAATCGATTTCATCCAAGGCTACGGCCTCACCGAAACTTCGCCAATCGTCACGCTGAATCCGCTCGAGCATTTTAAAATCGAAAGCATCGGAATGGATTTTTCTCCGTATGAGGAAATCAAAATTCTTTGCCCGAACGAAGACGGAATCGGCGAAATCGCTGTGAAAGGTCCGATGGTTATGCAAGGCTATTACAACATGCCCGAAGAAACTGCGGAAATGTTCACGCCCGACGGATTTTTGAAAACCGGCGATTTGGGCTGGATGGACAGCGAGCATTATGTGATGCTTTCGGGACGCGCCAAAAATCTCATCGTCACCGAAGGCGGAAAAAATGTCTATCCCGAAGAAATCGAAGATGCGTTCCAATTGTATTACGACGTGGAACAAATTATGGTGCGCGGCTACATCGCGAATGAAACGACAAAATCCGAGCAAATCGAAGCGTTGATTTATCCTTCGGATGATTTGATAAAACGGCTCGGCGTTTCGCGCGATGATGTCATGGGCAATTTCAAAGTTTGCGATGAAATGAAAATTATCGTTGACAAAGTGAACAGAACGTTGCAGCCTTACGCCCGCATTTCGAAAATCACGATTTTGAACAAGCCGCTCGAAATGACGACGACGCGAAAAATCAAGCGCGGAAATGTCGCGAAAGTTGGCGAAAAAAAATCAGAAGAAAAGCCCGCCGCGAAAAAAATTGCAAGCAAAAAATCTGATGCGGAAAAAATGCCGAAAAGCGAAGAGAAGATTGTGATAAGAAAACCTGCGGAAGAAGCGGCGAAAACCGAGGAAAAAGTTGCGATAAAATCTTCCGCGACAAAAAATATCGCAAGTCCAAAGCAAAATTCCGCGAAAATATCGCAAAAAGGCGACGTAGAAAAGAAAAAAGTTGCAAAAAAGGAAGAACTTGCGATAAAAGATTCAGCGAAAACATCGCAAAAAGCAACGAAAACTGAAAAGGAAGTTGCGATAAAGACGCCAGCGAAAAAATCTGAAAAGAAAAATATCGCAAGCGCAAAACCTGCGGCGACAAAAACTTCCTCGCGGAAAGTTTCCGAAAAATCTTCGCCTACGAAGAAGGCGGCCGCCACAAAAGCGAAAAGCACGGCTGGCGTAAAATCGGCTTCCACGAAAAAAGTTGCGAAGAAAAAGCCAACGCAGAAAAGTCGTGAAAAATCGCAAAGCTAAATTGGCATTTATGCGGAATTCTTTTTTTGAATTCCGCGTAACTTTGCCAACATTAATTTTTTTAAATGAAAATGTCGCGCAAATTTGAACAATTCATTTTATTGAAAAAATTTCGGCATTTTCAATTTTAGTACAAACGAGGATTTTATGAAATATCGCATATTCGCAAATTCGATTTTTTGTTTTATCGCAATTTTCGCAATTTCATTGATTTTTTGTGGATGCCCCGCGAATTTGAAAATTATCGCAAATTCCGACAAAAGTTTTTCGCTGGAATTCAATTCGGTTTTCGGCGAAAAATTGGTTTGCGCGCTGGAAGATTTATCGCAAATTTCCGCGCAATTTTCGGAAAATATCGCAAGTGGCGAGCAAAATTTTGATTTATCGCAAATCATCGATACAAAAAAAATCGAAAATGAATTGAATTCGCAATATTTTTCCCAATCGCAAGTGAAAATTCAAAAAAAATCCGAAAAGGCATATAATTTTATCGCAAACGCGAAAATCAAAAATATCGCAAAATTTCCAAAAGAATGTTTATCGCAAGAAGAATTGCCCGGCGGAAAAAAGCGCGTGGCTTTTTCGCTCGGCGCAAAATCCTTGCGAGCGGCACTTTTGCACGATGAAAGCACGCTGAAAACTTTCGCCGAAATTTTAATGTCGCCGCTAGTTACGGGCGAAGAAATGTCCGCAGAAGAATACAAAGATTTGCTTTCGGAAATTTACGGCGAAGCAGTGGCGAGCGAATTGCTTTCGGGAAAATTCAAAGTTGATTTTGTTTGCCCAAACGGAAAAATTTTATCGCAAGAAATTCCAATCGCAAATTTGCTCGCCTCGAACGAAGCGATTGATTTTGTTTTTGAATATTGAGGTTCGACAGGCTCAAATTGCGATTTGACTTTTGGCAAGCTTCGAATTGCATTGCGGAAAACTCGCGAACGTTTTTCTTTTAAAAATGGCGGAATTTTTTGACTCATTGTCTTTCATGTTCCGCCACACAATCGCAATTCATTTCAATTCAAATCAACATACCTCGACGCAAACCAAGCGTCGGGGCATGAAATCTTCCACGCAAATTAAAACGAATAAATCCATGAAATCGGGAATTTCACGAAAAGATTTCCATCGCAAAATTCAAAATCGGCGGCAAGCGAAAATTCGTGATTGCCGAATGCGCATGCAAACGAAGGCTCAATTCCGAAAACAGGCTTTGCTTTTGTTTCGCCAAAATCCAAAAAGCATTGAGCGCCCAAGCCCACCGCGAAATTTTCGGCAAAGGAATAAGCCGCCTTCGCGCCAATGTACATATCGTATGCGAAATCTTCATTTTCATCGTCAACATCCGTGTCGGCGACAATTTCAGCGGCGAGTGCAAAATCATTCAAGTCCCATTCAAGCGATGCGTTGAAAATATTTTTTCCGGCAATCGCAATGTTTTCGGAATAATCCAATTCTTCCAACGCGCCCACGCCTTCATAATGGCCGTAGCCCGCGCGAATTATCAAGTCGTCGGATTTGAACGGACGGAACGCTGCGAAAACGCCAAAATAAATTTCGTCGCTGTCAATGATGTCGCCAACTTTTGCGCCAACAGAAAAAAGCTCGCCAAAATCATATTCCGCTCCAAGCCCGAAATCAAAAGGCTTTTGCTCGCCGTCTTCTTCATCGCCGTTCAAAAAATTGGCAAGCCCGTCATCAAGATTGTCCATCGGAATTGTCGCGGCAATGCGAAGCCCTTCAAGCGGTTCGACCATCAGCGAAAATCCCGAAGAGCCAAGCCCGCCCGCAGGCGCATTGTCGTCCCAAAGCGGCAAGTACGAGCCGCTCATCCACAAATCATCATGGAACGCGAGCGTAATCATTTTAAATGGGCGAAAGTGAAGCCAATAATCCAAATCCGTCCATGCGAAATTCAAATGATTCGTTTCGGAAGTTTCATTGCCTTTTCCCGTACCGAGCGTAAATTCAACTTCGAGATAAGCGTCAACTTTTTCCGAAGAAAATTCCACGGAAGCGTTTTCCACAATGCCCGCGAAATTCGTTTCGTCGTCCCAAATTTTGTCGATTGTCACGATGTCCGAAGAAAGCTCGTTCGCAAAATTTAATTCGAATTCCTGCGCCCAAGAAACGGACGCGCCAAGCATCGCAATCGCGGCGAGCGATTTAAAAATTTTTTTGTTCATAAAAACTCCTTTTGTTTGAAACTTTGTTAGCCCAAACTAATTATTGATAGCATATACTAATTATTTATTTTTTGCAAGTGCATTTTTGAAAATTTTTCAATTTTTTTTGCAAAACGAAGAAATCTGCTCACGAGTTCCAATGCATAATTTGGATAAAAAAGCATTGCGTTGTATACGTTATAATGTGAAAAAAACGTATGGGAGGAGGTAAAACAAAAAATGAAGAAGCCGAAACATTGCTTGAAAAAAGACACAAAAAAAGCTAAAATAAAATCGTCACTAAAACATTACGCAAGATTTGTGTAAAAATTTTAAAACCAATTTTGGAGAATTTTATGAAAATCGTAGACGGCGAAAATCTTTCTATCGAAGATGTTTTTGACGTGGCTTGCAAAGGCGAAAAAATCGCGCTTCCTTCCGAAAAAAAATTTTGGCAGACGCTGGAAAATTCGCGGAAATTTTTGATGGAATATATCGAAAGCGGCGTTCCGACTTATGGCGTTACCACGGATTTTGGAGATTCGTGCGCCAACCAAATCGCGCCGCAAAAAGCCGGCGAACTTCAGCGCACAATCGTCGCGTACCACGGAATTGGTCTTGGAAAAAATTTTTCACGCGAAATCGGCCGCGCGGTTTTGCTTTGCAGATTGAATGGAAACGTCAAAGGCGGATTCAGCGCGATTCGCGGCGAACTTGCAAAAATGATGATGACGCTTTTGAACCGCGACATAATTCCCGTGATTCCGCAACTTGGCTCGGTGGGCGCAAGCGGCGATCTCACGCCTTTAAGTTATGTCGCCGCCGTAATCATGGGGCAACGAAAAGTTTTTTACAAAGGAAAAATCGTTCCCACGAAAACCGCGTTCAAAGCGGAAAAAATAGAGCCTTTGCCAATTGAGGCGAAAGAAGGCCTTGCAATTATGAACGGAACAAGCGTGATGACGGCGGTCGCCGCGCTCGCTTGGAAAAAGGCGGAACGGCTTGCGAACATTTCCGATTTTCTTACGGCAGTAACTTCGGAAATCACTCGCGGAAAGGACACGCCTTTTGTGGCGAAAGTGAGCAAAATCAAAAATCACAAAGGTCAAATACAAAGCGCGGCTTACATTTTCAACATCATAAAAAATTCAAAGCGCGTTTTTAAATACGAAGATTTTTTGGAAACTCAAATCGAAAAAATCGGCGGAAAAACTTTCGTAAAGCAGCAAAACAAAATTCAAGACAGATATTCAATTCGATGCGCGCCGCAAATTTCGGGCGTTTTCCGCGACACTTTGGCAATCGCGAAAAATTGGATTACGGAGGAAATAAATTCCGCGAATGACAATCCGCTCGTGGACATCGAGGAAAACAGAATCTACAACACTGGAAATTTTTATGGCGGACACATTTGCGCCGCCTGCGATTATTTACGAACCGCGCTCGCAAACATCGCCGACCTTTCGGACAAGCAAGCCGAAATCATAATCGACGGAAAATTCAACGGGCTAACGGACAATTTGATTCCGTTTACAAAAGAAACCGATCCAAAAGCAGGCCTGCGGCTCGGATTCAAAGCCGCGCAAATCACCATCAGCGCGATTCGCGGCGAAGTGCAAAGTTTTTGCTATCCAATCAGCGTAACTTCCGCTCCCACCGAAGCATTGAACCAAGACAAAGTTTCCATGGGCACAATCAGCGCGCGAAAATTCGACGAGCAAATCGAATTGGTTTTCCTGCAATTCGCCACGCACATTTTGGCCGCGATGCAAGCCGTGGATTTGGCGGGCAAACAGAATTTTAGCCCATTCACGCAATCCGTCCACAACGAAGTGCGAAAAATGAGCAAATTCGTAAAAGATGACCGCCCGCTAGACAAAGACGCGAGCGCAGTTGCAGAATGGCTCAAAACAACGGAAATTTTCGGATAATTTTTCAAACAAAGAAGAAAAAAAACACGCCCCGAATTCCAAGCGGATTCGGGGTTTTATTTTGTGAGAAAAAAAAATCAAATCAAAGCGGCAAAACAATGTCGCCACCAACTTTTAATCTCAAGCACAAATAAAACCGCAAATTTCGAATTTCAAACAAAAAAAAGCATTTCAATCTCAAAAAAATCTTTTTGCCGTCCAATTTAATTTACTACCGTTTGTTAGCCTATTTTTGAATTAACGGAAATTAAAATTTTCACAAACGAACATTTGTTAGAAAAAAATATGTTTCACGTGAAACATAACCTAAAACAAACCCTTTTAAGAAAAGCGAATCCACAAAAAAAATCGCTGGAAACTTCACACACAAGACATTTCGCACCGCCTGCATACGCAGAAAATCATTCAGCGCATTTGCAACTTACACACAACAACCTCGCACAAATAGTTTTCAAAAAATTCGCTTCATCCGTACCAAGGATTTTTCATGTCGCATTTTCGCAAAATAAATTTTATCCAATACTGAATCTTTGCAAAATTTTTCTAAAACGCCGCATTAAAAAAATTGTGATTTTCCCATAAACAAAAAGGCACACAAATGTTTCACGTGAAACACCAGATACCAATATTTGAAACATTGAAAATTACTCAAAAAAAATTTCACCTCAAACAATTTTTTCCAACTGCAAAATGTGGAAAACTTGTTTAAAATGTGGAAAAGTGCCCTTTTTGAATAACGGCCTATTTTCAAAATAACTGCACATCTCGAGCAAAAACTAATCTTAAAAAATGCTGGCTTCCTATGATTTTACTACTTCGACAAATAATCAGCGATGCACAATGTTTCACGTGAAACAATTTTCCACAGGCGTGGAATTTTTGTGGAAAACCATTTCTTTTTTATGTGGGCTTTTGTTCAGATTTTCATTGTTTCTTTAAAAACAAAAACCGGGGTAAAAACCCCGGCTGCCTGATGTTTTTTTTCTGTAAAAACAGATTCCCCTCGATTTCCAGTATATTATAAATTCTATTTTTTGTCAGCAAAATTTCGACAGAAAAATAAAATTTATACAAAATCTTAACTCTTTATATTATAAGGAATTAACTGATAATTCCTTATAATATAATTATTTATCATCTTTTTCATTTTCGGGCGGAATTTTGTCAACGCCGACAAGGAAATCGGGATCGGAAATTTTCACAACCTTGACTCCTGTCGAACCAGTGCCTTGCTGATTGATTGTGTTCGCCGAGACGCGCAAAGTTTTTCCTTGGCTCGTCATGCAAACAATTTCGTCGTTGTCCTTGACCGAAAGCAGCCCGATGATTTCGCCGCGCTCTTCCGTGTTGCCGAAAATTTTCTGTCCACCCGTGCCTCGTCCGTGCGGCTTGAAGTCGTCGAACGAAACGCGCTTTCCGTAGCCTTTTTCGGTGAGAAGCAAAATGCTTTCGCCTTCTGTATAAGTAATCGCGCCGGAAATTTCATCGCCGTCAGAAAGTTTCATTCCTTTGATTCCGCAGCTCGCGCGTCCCATTGCGCGGACATCTTCCTCGCTGAAACGCAACGCTTTGCCTTTGCGCGAAATTACGAACACATCGGAATTTCCTGCCGTGAGAATCGCGCCGACGAGTTTGTCGCCCGCATTGAGTTTGAGGCCGATAATTCCTTTCACGCGAGCATTGGCGAATTCCGAAGTCTGAACTTTTTTCACCACGCCGTTCACCGTCGTCATAAAAAGAAACGAATCTTCCGTGAATTCCCGAACGGGAACAACCGTCGTGATTTCCTCGTCCGCTGAAATCGCGATCAAACTTTTTATATGAGTGCCTCGACTTCCTTTGGACATTTCTGGAATTTCATGAACCTTGATCCAATATGCGCGTCCGAGATTCGAGACGAACAAAATGTGATCATGCGTTGAACCGATGAACAAATGATTTATGTAATCGTCTTCGATGAGAGCAGTGCTGTTGCTTCCTGTTCCACCCCTCCCTTGCTTTTTGTATGTGCTCACTGACGCGCGTTTGACATAGCCGAGTTTCGAAATCATCACGACCATATCTTCTTCTTTTATCATGTCTTCGATGTTGATTGATTCAACTTCGTTGGAAACAATTTCGGTGCGTCGATCATCGCCAAATTTCTGCGCAAGTTCGTTTGTTTCGTTTTTTATGATTTCGAGAATTTTTTCGTGATGCTCAAGCAAATCGCGCAAATGCGCAATCAATGCCTGAAGCTCGGCGAGTTCGCGTTTCAAATCTTCAATTTGCAAATGAGTGAGACGCTTGAGCTGCATATCGACGATGGCTTGCGCCTGCACATCGTCAAAACCGAATCGCTTTTCCAAATTGAGTTTGGCATCTTCGGTGTCGCGGCTCGCTTTTATGATTTGAATCACTTCGTCGATATTGTTGATGGCGACAATCAAAGCCTGCAAAATGTGCTCGCGTGCAAGCGCGACGCGCAAATCGTGCTGAGTGCGGCGCGTCACAACTTCGTCACGATGCTCAACGAAATATTGAACAAGCTGCTTGAGAGTGAGAATTTGCGGGCGACCTTTTACCAAAGCGAGATTTATCACGCCGAAACTTGATTGCAAATCAGTCTTGGCGAAAAGCTGATTCAAAACAATTTTCGTAATCGCGCCGCGCTTAAGTCCGACGACAATCCGCATTCCAACGCGATCGGAAGTTTCGTCGTTCGCGTCCGTGATGCCGTCGATGAGTTTTTCGCGGGCGAGTTCTTTTATGCGGCGAATGATGTTCGTCGTGTTCACGCCATAAGGAACTTCGGTAAAAACGATCGATTCTTTTCCGCGCGTGTCCGTTTCGATTACATATTTCGAACGAATCACGATTTTTCCTCGGCCTGTCGTGTAAGCCTTGCGAATTCCTTCTCGCCCGAAAATCGTTCCGCCCGTCGGGAAATCAGGACCTTTTATGTGGCGCATCAATTCTTCGATAGAAATTTCAGGATTGTCGATGTACGCGCCCACAGCCGCCGCGACTTCGCGCAAATTGTGCGTGGGCATATTCGTCGCCATTCCGACGGCGATTCCCGTAGTTCCGTTGCAAAGCAAAAATGGAAATTTTGCCGGAAGCACCGTCGGCTCTTTTACAGTCTCGTCAAAGTTTGGAATCATGTCCACAGTTTCTTTGTCGATGTCGCTGACCATTTCTTCGGCAATCTTCG
The DNA here is from genome assembly GCA_947174385.1 of uncultured Treponema sp. GTDB lineage: Bacteria > Spirochaetota > Spirochaetia > Treponematales > Treponemataceae > Treponema_D. Next base: position 7,576 of record CAMWIU010000020.1, on the reverse strand, counting down.
ACATTTTGGCTTCGGTGTAACGATATGCCGCGGCAGGATCGCCCGCAATCGTTCCGAAATTTCCCTGCGGAGTTATAATAGTATAGCGTTGTGCAAAATCTTGTCCAAGGCGAACGAGCGCATCATAAACAGAAGCGTCTCCGTGCGGATGATATTTTCCAAGAACGTCGCCGACAATTTTCGCGCATTTTCTGGTCGGCCCGGAATTCGCCAAATGAAGCTCGTCCATCGCATAAAGAATGCGGCGATGAACCGGCTTGAGTCCGTCGCGGACATCGGGCAAAGCGCGTTGCACAATCACCGACATCGAATAGTCGATGTAAGCCTGCTTTACTTCTTCTTCGATTGGAACTTTTATTACTGTTCCGCCTTCCGGAGTCTGAAATGAATTTTCCATTTATTTTTCCTTTCGAAACAAATTTTTTCTAAACATCAAGATTTGCGTAAGTCGCATTTTCTTCGATGAACTTGCGGCGCGGCTCGACTTCTTCGCCCATGCAAACTGTGAAAATTTGATCGGCGGCTTGCGCGTCCGGAATCGTGACGACTTTCATCCTGCGCACGGCTGGATCCATCGTCGTATTCCAAAGCTGATCGCCGCTCATTTCGCCAAGACCTTTGTAACGCTGGACTTTCGCCTTTTCCGCGTTTTCGCCGAGCGAAGCCAAATATTCCGATTTTTCTTCGTCGGTGTAAACATAGACTGGCTTTTGCTTTCCCAGCGTAATTCCGAAAAGCGGAGGCATCGCCAAATAAACGTAACCTTTTTCAATGAGCTCGGGCATGTAGCGGAAAAAGAATGTGAGCAGCAAAGTGCGGATGTGGCTTCCGTCAACATCGGCATCTGCCATAATTATGATTTTGTGATAACGCAATTTTTCCGCATTGAAAGAATCGCCAAATCCCGCGCCCAAAGAAGCGATCACAGGCTCGAGCTTGTCGTTGTTCATAACTTTGTCCGCGCGAACTTTTTCCACGTTGAGCATTTTTCCCCAAAGCGGCAAAATCGCCTGCGTTTTGGAATCGCGCCCTTTTTTCGCGGAACCGCCGGCGGAATCTCCCTCGACAATGTAGATTTCGCACATTTCAGGATCTTTGAGCGAACAGTCCGAAAGTTTTTCGGGCAAACCGAATCCGTCTGAAAGCGATTTTTTTCTCGAAGCGTCCTTGGCTTTTTTCGCAGCAATTCGCGCCGTGGCTTCCGCCAAAGCCTTGTCCAAAACTTGCTCGAGAATTTTCGGATTCTGCTCGAAAAAAAGCGTTAGCTTTTCTTTTACAAGCGCATCGACAATCGTGCGGACTTCCGTGTTTCCGAGTTTTTCTTTTGTCTGACCTTCGAATTCCGGCTCGGGAACTTTCATCGAAAGAACCAAAACCATTCCCGAAAGAATGTCTTCTATTCGAAGTCTTTCGTCTTTGTCCGCCTTTTCCAATTTTTTCTTGAACTTTTCGTTCGAATCAAGGAATTTGTTCAGCACGAAATTGACGGCGTTTTTAAATCCGTCAAGGTGAGTGCCGCCTTCGCGCGTGTTGATGTCGTTGACGTAAGTGTTGATGTTGTTCGAAAATCCGTCATTGTACTGAAAAGCGCATTCCGTAATCACGCCGTCTTTTTCACCAGTGATGAAAAGCGGCTCTTCGGGAATATAGAATTTGCTTTTGGCGCGCTCATTCATTTCTTTCACATATTGAACGATTCCGCCTTCGAATTTGTAGACGGCTTCCTTGGGAATTTCCAAACGCTCGTCCCGGAAAATTATGGTAACGCCATTGTTCAAAAATGCAAGTTCGCGCAAACGCTTTGAAAGCACATCAAAATTGTATGTCGTGGTTTCTTGGAAAATCGTTTTGTCCGCCTTCCAGCGAATCGTCGTTCCGTGGCGCGAAGATTCGCCGATTTCTTCGACTTTCGTCTTTGGAATCCCGACGGCGTATTTTTGCATATATTTTTTTCCGCCAAGTTCGACCGTCGCTTCCATCCAAGAAGAAAGCGCGTTCACGCACGAAACTCCAACTCCGTGCAATCCGCCGGAAACTTTGTACGAGCCTTTGTCGAATTTTCCGCCGGCGTGAAGGCGCGTCAAAACTAATTCCAACGCGCTCACTTTTTCCGTGGGATGAATGTCCACAGGAATTCCGCGTCCATTGTCCTCAACGCGAACAACGTCGTCTTTTTCCAGCGCGACGACGACCGTATCGCAGAATCCTGCCATCGCCTCGTCAATCGAATTGTCCACGACTTCATAGACAAGATGATGAAGCCCGTTCGGTCCAGTCGAGCCGATGTACATTCCTGGCCGTTTTCGCACAGCCTCGAGACCTTTCAAAACTTGGATATTTTTTGCCGAATAATTTTCGCTCATTTTTTCTCCCGATTTTAAAAAAAATAAATTTCTTAATTCCAAAGTTACAACAGAAAAATTTTTCATTTTTATTATATCTTTATTGAAAAAAAAAGTAAAGATAGACTATAATATAAAGATTATGAGCGAAAACAATTTTCAAGAAATTTGGAAAGAGTCACTGAATCAATTGCGCGCGCAATACAAGCAAGAAAACCGCGAAAACGAATTCAATTTGTGGTTCAATTTGGAATATGTGAAAGACGAGCAAAACACAATCACGGCGGCAGTAGCGAGCGATTTCATGCGCGAATCAATGGTGAAGCGCGGAAACATCGAAATCATAAAAAATAAAATCAAAGAAATTTGCGGCGCGGAAATCGAGATAAATTTCCAAATAAAAAATTCCAGCGTGATGAACGAAAAAAAATCCAGCGAAAATGAAAATAATTCCGCTGAATCAAAAAAAATTAAAAGTGACGAAAATTTTTCCGCAGAAAAAATAGAAATCGCTGAAAACGAAAAATCGGAATTTTTCAGGCATCCAGATTTGGACGAAAAATTTATGTTCGAAACTTTCGTTCCCGGCGACAACAATATGTATGCTTACCAAGCTTCGATGGCGGCGGCGAAAAATCCGGGCGCGATGTACAGCCCGATTTTACTTTACGGCGGCTCGGGCTTGGGAAAAACTCATTTGATGGAATCGATTGGGAATTTTATTTACAACGAAAAGCGCGGAAAAATAAAACTTTCATATTTGAGCGCGGAATCTTTGCTCAACGAATTCACGCATTCTTTATCCACAAAAACGACTCAAAAATTCAAAAACAAATACAGAAATCTTGACGTTTTTTTGCTGGACGACATTCACTTTTTGCAAGGAAAAGACGCGCTTCAAGAAGAAGTTTTCTACATTTTTGACGCTTTGAATCAAAAACATTCGCAGATGGTTTTTACTTGCGACCGACCAATCAGCGAACTTAAAGGAATTACTGAAAGGCTTCGAACAAGATTCAGCAACGGAATTCGAATTGACATGCAGCCGCCGAACTACGAAACTAGAAAAGCGATTCTTTTGAAAAAAATGTCTTTGATGAACAAAAACATTTCCGACGAAATAATTGATTTCATCGCCGCAAATATCGAAAGCAACGTTCGCGATTTGGAAGGCGCTTTTAAAAAAGTCGTCGGCTACGAAGAATTCATGATTGGAACTGGAAAAAAAATAACGCTGGAAATCACGAAGCAACTTTTGCAAGAACAAATCAATTCCAATTTCAACGGCAATATTTCAATTGAAGCGATTCAAAAAGTCGTGGCGGATTATTACAACATTTCATTTTCGGACATCAAGGGAAAAAAGCAGACAAAAAAAATCGTATTTCCGCGCCACGTGGCAATTTACATCGCGCGCGAAATCACGGAAAATTCATTCACGGAAATTGGCTCGGAATTCGGCGGCAAAGATCATTCCACGATGATGACTTCCTACAAAAAAATCGACAATTTGATAAAAACCGACGCCACTTTGAACAACGCAATAAAATCAATGATAAAGGAAATCAAGTCAAAAAAATTTTAAAAAATATGTACAAAAAAGAAAATTTTGTGTTATAATGGTGATAATATTGTGGAAAACTTTTTAAAATGTGGAAAAGTTGAAAACTTGTGGAAAATTTTTTTGATTTTTCAAAGTCCTAATTCTTTAAATCAAAAGAAATTATTCCACTTTTCAACAAATTCACGCACCTTATTATTACTATTATTAAATTTATAAATTTAATATATAATGGGAAAAGTGAATTTTTCGCCATAAAAAGTTTTCTTTTTTCGTTATGAAAAAATTTCGGACAATCTTGTCCAATCTTTTTTTTTAGGAGTTATGATAAAAGCATCGCACAAATCGCGCGGCACTTTTATCATGTCAAGTTTCTGTTAGAAACTTGCATATAAAACGCCACTTCTCATTTCATTGCGAAGTGGATTAAAAAATTAATCTCAATTTTGAAAAATCGAGATTAATTTTTTTTCTAGGAGTTTAAAATGAAATTTCAGTTCGACCGAAATTCAATGATTAAGGAAATTTCCATCGCGCAGGAAATTATCGCCAATAAAAGTCCGATTTCAATTCTTTCAAACATTTTGCTCGAGGCGCGTGAAAACACTCTCACTATAAAAGCTTCGGACGCGACTGTGAATTACATCACGAAAATTCCGGTGGAAATTTATGAAGAAGGAACGACGACAATTTATTGCGACAAATTCATGAGAATGCTTTCCACTTCGCCCGCTGGAATGATTGAGTTCGATCAAAAAGATATTTTGGTTACGATTCGGCCTGTTTCCAAAAAAGTCAAGTTTCAATTGAAAAGCATCGCCAGCGACAAATTCCCTGAAATTGAAGCGAGCGAAAATGTTCCTTATTTTGAAGTTCCGGCGAAAGAAATCAAGGAAATGATTGCGCAAACTTCGTTCGCCGTGAGCGACGACGGAAATCGCCATTTTATGATGGGAGTTTATTTTGAAAAGTCTGACGACAATTTGATTATGGTCGCAACAGACGGACGCAGACTTTCCTACGAATCAAAAAATATTGGACAAGGAATTCCTGATTTTCCGGCGGCGATCGTTCCGACGAAAATTTTGGATTGCGTTCTTAAAAATTGCAGCGACGAAGGAAATATTTCCATCGCCGTAATTGACAAAATGATTTTCTTCAAATTCGGCAGCTATGAATTTTCTTCGCTTTTGTTGGAAGGAGAATTCCCGAATTATCGCCGCGTGATTCCGCAGGATTTGACGCGAAAATTCGAAGTGGAAAAATCCGATTTGGAAGAAGCCTTGAGCCGAATTGGAATTATGGTCGATAAAAATTCTACGCGAATAATTTTCAAATTGAATCCGGGGCAGCTCACTTTGATTTCGCCTGAATCCGATGTCGGAAATGCGGACGAAGAAATTCCGTGCCAATATGACGGCGAAGAAGTCATGCTCGCTTTTAATTTTAAATATATTGAAGAGCCGCTCAAAAAGACGGACGCGAAAAGAATTGCGTTTGATTTCATCGATCCGAACAAAGCCGTGATTTTGCGTACCGAACCGAAATCGGATTATTTCCATGTCATCATGACGATGAATTTGAATTAGAAATTTTTTCGAATTCGGTAAAAGAAAGCTCGGATTAAAAAAAATGCTCGAATTTCGCTTGGATTTTTAACTGTGTTTCTTTCGGTTTCGTTTTATAATTTTCGCAATTTGAAAAACGACAAAATTGATTTGTCGTCAAAAGAAATTTTTTTCGTCGGACAAAACGGCCAGGGAAAAAGCAACATTTTGGAATCGCTTTATTATTGCGCCTACGGAAATTCTTTTCGAACGCATGTCGATTCTGAAATCGTGAAAAAAGGCGAAAAAGAATTTTCGGTGCGTTCGCTTTATCATGAAGATTCCGGCGGAATTCGCAGCGTGAATATTTTTTTCGGCGAAGGAAAAAAACGAATCGAAAAAAATGGAAAGCAAATCCGCGACAGAAAAGAACTCATAAACACGATGCCTTGCATTTTGTTTTGCCACGACGATTTGAGATTCGTGGAAGGTCAGCCAGCCGACCGCCGTTTTTTTCTCGACCAAAGCCTTTCGATGTACGACGTTCTTTACATCGATTTGTCGCGGCGATACAAGCAGGCTTTGAAAAATCGCAACGTTTTGATTAAAGAAAAAAAATTTTCGATGATTGAAATGTACGACATTCAGCTTGCGCAAAATGGACTTGAAATTCAAAAGCAGCGAAAATTGGCTTTGTTCAAGTTCAACGAAATTTTCACGCGACTTTATGAACAAGTTGCGGAAATCGACGGCGTTACAATTTCTTACGAACCTTCGTGGAAAGAATTTGGCGAAGGTTTTTCCAAGCGCATTCCGAACGAAAATGAAATTCTTGATTTGTTGAAAGAAAATCGCGAAAAAGATTTTTTGATGGGAACTACATTGAGCGGACCGCATCGCGACAAAATTCAATTTTTGCGCAACGGAAAAAATTTCGTTCCAATCGCTTCGATGGGACAACGCCGCCTCATCGCGCTTTTGCTTCGAGTGAGCCAGGCAGTTTTTTACAGTCAAGCAATAAAAGAAAAACCCGTGCTTTTGATGGACGACGTTTTGCTTGAACTCGATCCCGAAAAACGCCAAAGAATAACTTCGCTTTTGCCGGAATACGAACAACTTTTTTGCACCTTTTTGCCTGGCGAACCTTACGAACGATACAAGCGTTCCACCACGAAAATTTTTCAAATAGAAAAAGGCGAATGGAAAAATTAAAAAGTCTGATTCGCGTGGATGGTTTCATACGTCGCTTCGCGCCGTTTGCATGAGTGGAAAATTATTTAACTGATCGCTCGCGCGACTTGCGCATGCCGCGGTGCTTGAGTCAAGGTAGGTTGATTTTTCAAATTTCATTTTTCATCAGAACTTTTCATTGCTGTTGATTTCATTCTTGAAAAAATTTTTTTTAAATTATCGGGAAGTTCATTTTTTGAATTTTTATTTTCGGCGGAATTTTTTTCTTTTTCAAAAAATCCTTTTTCCAAAAGAATTTTTTCTTCGGCATCAAGTTTTTCGGAATATTTTTTCATTTCTGTTTCAGCAATTTTTTTGCCCGAATCTGCCAAAGCAGCTTTGCTTCCTCGCACGCGAAAAGCAAGCGTTTCAATTTTAGCGTCGGCGCAAATTTTGTTCATTCCAGTAAGAATGAATTTTTTGTGAAACTGCAACATTTGACTCCATGCTGGATGATCGGTTTCCACGAGAAGAATTCCGTTTTTAAAATCCACTATGCGGCTATGATCAAAAAGTTGTTCACCTATGCGTTTGTTAAAAAATTGTTTGTCATTTCCGGAAATTTTCTGCACGGTTTTTTTCCATGCAACAAGCATTTTTGAATTGCTTTCAAATTTTTGTTTTTCGATATTTTCGAAAAACGTCGAAACAATTTGCGCGCCAGAAACGAAATCTGCTTTGTCAACCATTTTCTTTTCCTGAATTTTTTTCAAATTTCATTTATTATAAAATAAAATTTTGAAAAAATGAAGCCTTTATATTTTTTTTACGTGAAAATCGAAAATAAACAATTTTCGAAACGTAAATTAAAATTTAAGCGAGATTTAAAATGCGAAATTTTTCAGTACTTTTCATAAAATAAATTTTGCGCTATAATTCTTTTAATCGCAGCGCGA
>CAMWIU010000019.1 GCA_947174385.1 uncultured Treponema sp. | reverse complement strand
GGTCATTTTCGCAATAAGGTTGAGGTGAAAATAATGATGGAAGCAGGGCTGCTCGAAAAATTCAACGCAACGGGGCTTGATCTTGAGTCATACATCAATTCGTCGGTGCGCACGGCGGTGGCGGAATACGGCGCATGAATGGCGTTGGGAAGCCCATGGATTTGATAGAAATTATGTTCAATGAAGAGCGTTTGACAAAAAATTCGATTTTCTCAAAAAAGACTCGCGCGGCGAATTTTCTTTTGAAATTCGCTTTGGTTGGCTTGTGTTTGGCTTTTATTTCGTGCGCGAATATTTTTCAGGACAAGGTGGCTATGTCGCGCAGCGGAGCTTCGGCAACACTCGGCGATATTTTTGTGAGTGGAGCAACTGCTGGAAAATTGGACACGCCTTCGCAAATAAATGTAACTCAATATGAGTATAAGGACAAAATCCGGGTTTCTTGGTCACCAGTAAAGAACGCATCATATTATAATTTGAAACGCGCCGTGGTTGAAAAAGATGACGATGGCAATTGGAAAAAAATGAAAGACGATGATTCTCTAGATTGGAAAGACATTGGACGAATACATGGTACTTCCTATACAGATACAATAATTACGGATAATTGGAATGATAATGATGCGCTTGATTATAAAAATGAAAAATATAAAAATGCATATTATTATAGTGTGAGTGCGGGCAATTCACTACTTGGATACGATGATAGCGAAGAAGAAAAATCTACTTGGGGAGCACTTTTAACAGCACCTGAAAGAGTAAAGGCATCTATGGGTTCAAGTAAAGAATACATAAAAATCACTTGGAAAGGAGTTGAGGGGGCGAGAAAATATAAGATTTATCGAAGTTTGCAAAAGGATGGAAAAAATTCTACACCAATTAACACCTTGGATTATTTTCAAACTTCTTATCAAGATAATGAAGCTTCTTCTTTCATCGATAAGCCTAGTCAAAACTTGTTTTATACGATTTGTTCTGTTGGTGCTAATGGGGAAGAAAGTGTGTCAAGTTCCGTGGCTATGGGCTATATGTCAAGTTCCGATTCGCCGCCCCAGGTAGATAATGTGATTGTAACAACAGCCCCTGGCGAATATAAAGATTCAATTGAAATTAAATGGGATACTGTTGATGGAGACAACGTTTTCTATAATGTTTATCGCACCTCCTCCGAGGATTATGAGCCGATACGATTGAACGACGATGGAATATCAGTCGAGGGAAATAGTGGTACTTATAAGGACAGTGGCGACAAAGCAAAATTCAAGCAAAACATTTATTATTACTATTACGTCCAGTCTTATAAGAAGAAAATGGATAACGGCGAAGAAGTCATATATCTAGCTGCGAACTCACTTTCTGGTCCAGCTTCCGACGATGAAGGAAATTCTTCTTACAAGTATGCTGAAGGATTTATTTTGAGCGCGCCTTCTTCCGTGGAAGTGCAGAAGCCTAATATTGAACAAAAAAATGACCCATACACAATATTGTTTACACCATCAATTGGCGACGAGAAATTTGCAATGGGCGAGAAAGGTGAGAAGTACACCAACAAATATGAATATGTTGTGTATGGTGGCGATAGTGAAAACGGATCTTTCACTAAAGTTGAAACTTCTTCCCTTGTTTTTGATGAAGATAAAGGAAAATATTCAATTAAAATTCCGCAATACAAGTTCTATAAAATGCAAGTTAAGAACGCAGCAGGAAAAGAAAGCGAAGAAACTGCTACTGTCGCGCCCGCACCTTATGCTCCCACGGATGTTTATGTTACATGCGCGGCACTTGTCGGAGATTACAGCAACTATCAGTCAAATTCCATCACGGCTGAAACAGATCCTGGCTCAAATGATAATGGCGTTCATCCTGTAAAAATTGTTTGGACAGCACCTGAAGGCGACGACGCGGCTTATTATAATATTTATCGTAAAGAAAATATTGATGGTGGCTGGGGAACTCCTATTAATACAGAGCCTGTTACCGAAACGTGCTATATAGATAAGAACGAAAATGCAAAGATTGGTACGATTTATTATTATTCTGTTATTTCTCTGAATTCTTTAAAACAGGGTGCTAAAAGATCCACCTTTATTGAGCCGACAGTCGGAGAAAACGGAGTAATAAAGACGACGGACGTAGTTATTGACGGCAAAAGCACTCGTTGTGGGCGCGGTTGGGGATGGGGTGCGCTTTCTGCGTGGCAATACATGCGCGAGGAACGCAAGACGATAGAATCCTCACATAAGAAGTTGACATATATGAACAAGCCGAACAATCTTGACAAGATGGGTACCGAGACTAAGCTCGGCGACATTTCGGGATCAGTTTACTACAATGCTGGTATGAGCGCGTATGTTACTATGACTTATACGAATTATGCCGATTTTTATATCAATGGCAATAAATCTTTAGGTATTTACTTTTTGTTTAACGGCAACACAAATACTAATGCGAATATGTCAGCTAATGGTCATATGGAAAAAACTCTTGATTGTGATGGAATGTATCCTGGAAGCGTTATATATGACAATGTGCAAATAAAAGGCGGCGCGGCCAGAGGCGGAACTTACGGCGTGATTCGCAATGGCATCGATTCAAGTGCTGTACAGGTTGACTGGACGGCGGGAGATAAATAATATGAAAGAAAATTTTGCGAAAACGGTTTTTAGGATAATGTTTTCTCTTTGTGCGATTTTTTTTGCGCTCGTGCTTTTTTCATGCTTCACGCCTTCGCCGCTTTACGGTACTTGGAGCGACAATCTTGGAAACAAAATCACTTTTTCCGATGACATGTCTTACACCGCAATTATTGCTACTGATAGAATTATCGATGAGGATGATAATGTTTTGAATATTCCGACGGAAACTTTCAGCGGAAATTTTTCCGTCGCGGAAAACGTGCTTTCGCTTTCTACGGAATACGGACTTGTCGTAACTGAATGGGACATTCGCGGCTCGATTCTCTATCTTGATTGGACGATGCCGCAAGGATATGGAGAAACGATAAAGAATTTGCGGCTTTATCATAATTAAGTTGTATAAAACTGGCGGCCTCTTTGCGTTGCCAATTTTAATTTCGAGTTTTTGCAAAACTCGCTTATTATAGGGAAATATTTTGAAAAGGCTTTTTTTGTTTGCGATAATTTTTTCTCTCTTTGCATGCGCGTTCGCCAAAGAAGAATTTGGCATTTACAATAGCGGCGGCGTTACTTGGTCAAGCCTTACGAGAATTCAAAAGCAGTCCACCGTGAGCAATTTTGTTTGGAACGATAAAATGGTTGGCGTTTTTTACGAATGCCAGTCGTACAATTTGAAAAATTTCAGCGAAAGTTTTCATCTCAATTTTATGGGACGCATGGCTCTCTATTATCCGTATCGATATTACTTCCGAAACATTCGCCAATTTCCTACGCAAATGCTTGTTATTTCGTTGGATTTTTTCACCGCGCCTTGCATTACATTCAGCCTGAAAGATTTTGTGCGTTTTGATTTGGAGCCGGGCCTTCACTTGAAATATCAAAAGCACGATAAATGGAAATATTGGAATTTGGGTCCGGGAGTAAAATTGGACGCGGAATTTCCGCTCAGCCCGCGATGGACTATCGTGCTTGGCGGAATGTTCAGCTGGGACAACGGCAATCTCGGCTCAAACCGTGGCTTCCGCGATTTCGACTACGTTTGGGAATATCAATGCCAGTTTGGCGTGCGCTACAGCAAGCATCAGCAGAACAAAAAAAGTTATCTCAAGGGCTTCAAAAAATATATGGAAGAGCAAGCCGAGCTTACGAGCGAATGGATTGAAAAAATCCGCGCGCAGAGCAATTCGGCGGAAAAAGATTTGGAAAAAAATCCAGTTCAGGAAAATCCTGCACAAGAAAATTCCGAGGCTTAAGTTTAGCGTCGGAAAATGCAATTCTCTTCCTCAACTTGCGTCGCAAGCCGCATGGCATTCGCAACGAATACGAAAGCGCGAAGTTCAGTGCGGGCTTCTTCTCCTGCTTGCCAAGAATACAAAAATGCGCTATATTTTATATTATGGCGGAAGGTTCGAAAAAAATTGCGGAAAACAAAAAGGCTCGCTTCAATTATTTTGTGGAGGACAGTATTGAATGCGGAGTCGCTTTGGAAGGCACGGAAGTGAAATCCGTAAAGAGCGGAAACATTTCATTTTCTGATTCTTTTGCCGAAATTATAAATGGTGAAATTTGGCTCAAAAATTTTCACATCAGCGAATACGCTTTTTCGTCGGTGTTCAATCACAATCCGGCTCGTCCGAAAAAATTGCTTTTGCATCGAGAGCAGATAAAGCGGCTGATTCGAAAGACCGAAGAAAAGGGCTACACGCTCATTCCGCTTGACGTTTATCTGAAAAACGGAAGAGTCAAGATTTCGCTTGGCGTGTGCAAAGGCAAAAAACTTTTCGACAAGCGCGAAACGATAAAATCGCGCGACATAGAAAGAGACATCGCGAGGGATTTCAAGAAGTCGTTAAGTTAGCATTTCTTGGTTTTCAAGAGGTAAGATGTTCAAAAAATTGAGGGCGTATATAATAATTTTGCTCATTTCCGCAGGCATGGCGTTTGCGCAGGGTTCGGCAGAAAAAAAATATCCGCTCCGCTATTATGGCATAGTTTCGAATCTCAACGACCAGAACATCCTCAATATGGCGCAAGATTTGTTCATCGCGCAAATCCGAGGAATAAATTACATTTCGTTGGAAGACAAGCGGAACAGCGAAATAAAAAAATCGTATTCAAGCATTTCATCCGACAAGGACGGCGCGGAATTTTTTTCTCTCGTAGAAAACAGCGAGCAGATTCAAGGCGAGACGATTTTGTTTTACGCGCGCATTTTCCGACCAAATCCGGACGAAAAATGGGAATGCACTTTTTTCGCCAAAAACACGCAAAGCAAAATCATTTATTCCCAAACGCGAAGTTATGATTCGCATTACAAAGTTTTGTTGGACGCAAAAATGCTCATACAAAACGTTGTGGCAGAAGCAAGCGGCAATACCAATAATGTGGAAATGCCCGTCGTTCCAAATAAACCGCTTGAGCATCCGAAAAATTTGAACGTTGAAAATATTGCGGGCACTTGGAGCGGCGAAGATGAAATTTCGAAAATCGTCTTGTTGCGAAGCGGACGCGGCTTTGTAATTTTTTCGAACGGTGCGACAATGAATATAAGCATTTTGCTGTCCGACGAAAACTCAAACCAAAAATTTCGTGTGGTTCAGCAAGACAAATTCAACGCTTCTTTTTATCCCGACATCGAGCGAAAAACCGTGCTCGCCTTTGCCGAAGATGCCACGCCGATTGAATGGAATCTGACAATGACTTCGCCAGGAACTTTGGAGGGCACGAAAAAAACGCTCGTTGCATCCGCTGGCGGAGTCGAACAAAAAAATGTCAATGTTGTTTGGAAGAAAAAATAATTTTGGAAGAAAAATAATATGGAAAATGAAAGTCTTGCGAAAATGATCGACCACACTTTGCTTTCGCCCACCGCGACGAAAGTTCAAATAGAGCGGCTTTGCGATGAGGCGGCGCAAAACAATTTTGCGTCTGTCTGCGTAAATCCAGTTTGGGTGAAATTTTGCGCGGAAAAATTGCGCGAAACGCGCGTTGCCGTCTGCACGGTAATCGGATTTCCTTTGGGTGCGGACAAAACCGAAGTAAAAACTTTCGCCGCTTCGAGCGCAGTTTTGGACGGCGCGGACGAAATCGACATGGTGCTAAACATCGGAAAGGCGAAAGAAGGCGACTTTGAATTTGTGCGCGAAGAAATCGAGCAAGTCGTGCGCGCGGCGAAGTCGGCAGGAGAAGCGGACGGCAAAAAAATTCTTGTTAAAGTGATTTTGGAAACATGCTTTTTAACTGACGGCGAAATTGAAAAATGCTGCATTGCCGCAAAGTCCGCCCGCGCGGATTTCGTAAAAACCAGCACGGGATTTGCCGCGCCGAAAAATGAAAAAGGCGAGCCGCTTCCAAACGGCGCGAGCGTGCGACACATCGCGCTTATGCGAAAAACCGTCGGAAGCGAAATGGGCGTAAAGGCAAGCGGCGGAATTCGCACGGCACAATTCGCGCGGGATTTGGTGGAAGCGGGCGCGACAAGGCTCGGCACTTCAAGCGGAATCAGCATAACGCAATGTCATTGAAAAAAATTACATTCGCCGCGATTTTTTTTGTTTTGATTTTCGCTTTGAACGCTCAAGACGTTCGGCACAATCCTTGGGAACTGATAATTTATCGCCCGGAAAATTCTTTTCACATAAACCAAATCCGCTGCCGAGTTTTGTTCGAGGACGAAAATGGAAATGACGTTACGCGCACTTCGACCAGCGCGACTTACGAATGGGTTTCGGTTTCCGGCGTTGCGCACAAATATCAAGGCGCGTATTTTCTTTTGGGCGGAATGGCGATGCATTTGAACTTGCGGCGCGGAAAATACAAAATCAAGGTTTTCACTTCGCCCGAAGATTTGGAAGGAACGAACTACGCGGACGGCGAAGAATGGCGTTCCAACGAATTTTTTTACGATACGGAAAATCCCGCGAAAGTAATTTTCGTTTCTCCCACCGCAAATCAAAATGGATTCTATGATGGCGGCTGGAAAATCACCGCGCACGCTCCGAAATTTTTTCAATTCACGAAACCAATGTAGACAAAATAATTTTTTCGGCTTTCATTTTTCAAGTGCTTCGCTTGACAAAGAAAAAAGTAAAACATAAAATAATTTTCAGGATTTATTTATGGCAGGATTTTATGACAGTTTTGATGTCGCAGTAGTAGGCGCGGGGCACGCAGGCATTGAGGCAAGCCTTGCATGTGCCCGCATGGGCTTGAAAACAATTGTAGTCACCCAATCGATTGACGCGGTGGGAAGAATGTCGTGCAATCCCTCGATTGGCGGAATTGCAAAGGGGAACATCGTTTGTGAGATAGACGCGCTTGGCGGAGAGATGGCTCGTCTCATCGACCGCTCTATGATTCAGTACAGGCTCTTGAACAAAAGCCGAGGTCCTGCCGTCCGTGCTCCACGAAGCCAAGCGGACAAGATTCTTTATTCGCAACTCGCTCGACAAAAATTGGAAAGCACGCCTAACCTTTCCACTTTGATGGACGTTGTAACCGACATAATCACGACTGATTCCGATGTTCCGCTTTCGGCATCAGATTCAGCCATCGAAACTACCGACGATAATTCACACGTACAAGCCGCGCATTCCCCCATAGGAACTATGCGAAAGAAAATTACAGGTATCGTAACAGAACGGGGGCGCGTAATTCCTGTGCGCGCGGTGGTGCTCACAACAGGAACATTTTTAGGCGGAAGGATATTCATCGGAGAATATGACGCGCCCTGCGGACGCTTGGGCGAAGGAGGCGCGTATGGGCTTACGCACAGCCTGAGAAGGCTTGGCTTTTCAATCGGGAGGCTTAAGACCGGCACTCCTCCCCGCATACTGAAATCCTCGGTCAATTTCGAAGCACTTGAAATCCAACCTGGCGATGATGAGATAATCCCATTCAGTTTCGACGATGAAAAGATAGAACGCCCGATGGTCCCTTGCCACATCGTCTACACCAACGAGAGAACGCATGAAATCATTCGGCGGAATATAGGACGCTCGCCGCTTTTCAGCGGAAAGATTCAAGGAACGGGGCCTAGATATTGCCCTAGCATTGAAGACAAGGTGATGAGATTCGCCGAGCGAGAACGCCACCAAATCTTCGTAGAGCCGGAAGGTCTTTCTACCGAAGAAATTTATCTGAACGGGCTTTCGTCCTCCTTGCCGGAAAGCGTTCAAGATGAGTTTTTGCGCACAATGCAGGGGTTCGAAGATGCCATTGTCAGCAGGCCGGGCTACGCCGTGGAATACGATTACGTGGAGCCTACGCAGCTCTACCCTTCCCTTGAAACAAAGCGTGTGGCGGGACTGTTCCACGCAGGGCAAATAAACGGAACGAGCGGCTACGAAGAAGCGGCAGGGCAAGGACTTGTCGCAGGAATCAACGCCGGGTATTATGCCCGTGCCCACAGGGATTTGTGCGGCCCTCTCTGCGAGTCTTCGAAGGCTATCTTTTCCTTTCCGGCATCGCTTGAAGAGAATCATTTTGCGCCGAAGTATTATTTCTCCGAAACAGAAATCTCGTTGATGGATGAAGTAGCGCAAAAGGTTCAAAGCCAGCTTAATGAAAGAGTCGCCGCTTCTCAAAGCGAATACGGCTTCTCCACTTTCCGCAAGATTCCGGATTATACTCCCCTTGTGCTCGGGCGCGACGAGGCGTACATCGGAGTATTAATTGACGACCTTGTAACGCTCGGTACTAAAGAGCCTTACAGGATGTTCACCGCGCGCGCCGAATATCGGCTTAAACTGCGCTACGACACGGCCGACCGCCGCCTTGCGAGAAAGGCGTTCGACGCTGGCTTGAAAACACAGGCGCAGTACGATGCAGTCTTGAGAAAATATGAGCAGGAAGAAGAGGCTTTGCAGTTCATCGCCAAGAATCCGGGCGCACCAAATCCAGGCTTCTTTGATGAAAAGATTTGGGAATGCGCCCTCATCGACAACAAGTACAAATATTACATAGAAAAGCAAGACCGCCGCGTGAAGAAAATGCATCGGCTTGAAAACCTTGCCATACCAAAGGACTTCGACTACAATGCCATTCCCTCATTGAGCGCGGAATCCCGCACCAAGCTGAATTCTGTGCGTCCGCTCACTTTGGGGCAAGCCAGCCGAATCAGCGGAATCAGGAACAGCGACATCATGCTTTTGATGGTTTATCTGAAATGAAAATCAAAGAAGTCAAAGAAAATAAAAAGCAATTTCTTTCGCTGCTGATTTTGGCGGACGAGCAAGAAAACATGATAGACCGATACATTGAAAGGGGAACAATGTTCGTGCTGGACGACGGCGGAATAAAATGCGAATGCGTTGTCACGGACGAAGGTTGCGGCATTCTTGAAATCAAAAACATCGCGACCAAGCCTGATTGCCAAGGCAAGGGCTACGGCAAGGCGATGATTGACTTTATCGCCGCAAAATACAAAGGAAAATATTCGATATTGCAAGTCGGCACAGGAGACAGCCCAGCGACAATTCCATTTTATGAAAAATGCGGATTTGTGCGCTCGCACATCATAAAAAATTTCTTCGTAGAAAATTATGATCATCCGATATACGAATGCGGCGTTCAGCTTGTGGACATGATTTATTTGCGGAAGGAAATATAACTTGACATTTTTTTGTCATATTAAGATTTAATTCCCGCTCGCGCGTCCACTTGGAACTTCTCGAAAAAAATGTTAAAATGAATTTATTATGAAAAAAACGAACGCGATGCGCATTTTGGAAAAACTCAAAATTCCGTACACCACGCTTTCTTACGATGACGACGGCGAGCATGCGCTTGCAAAAGGCGCGGCGGAAATGACTGCGCAAAAACTCGGCATAAATCCGAGCTGCGTTTTCAAGACAATCGTAATGCGCACCGACTCAAAAGAAATCTGCGTTTTTTTGCAAAGCGCAATTCACGAAATCAATTTGAAAAAGGCTCGCTCCGTTTCCGGCGCAAAAGAAATCGCTCCTGTAAAAAGCGAAGAGCTGCTCGCGCTCACAGGCTACGTTCGCGGCGGATGTTCTCCTTTGGGAATGAAAAAGCAATTCCGCACTTTCATTGATTCAAGCGCGATGGAGCACGAAAAAATTCACATAAGCGCGGGCGTTCGCGGCGAGCAGATTTGCATTGCACCTATGGATTTGGTGCAAGCGTGCGACGCGGTTGTGTGCGATTTGGTTTTATAGAAACCTTGTGTTTTTCCTTTGGATTTTGTATAATAATTTTTGCGAGGAAAATGCTCGCAATTTCTTCGAAAAAAATTTGTAAAATGCGGAGACGCGCATGACACAAGAAGAATTTATTTTCAACAATGAAATCACAGACACGGATTTTCTCATTAAAACTTTTTTTGAATTTTTTCCGTCGTACAAAAATGAGCAAAATAAAATTCTTTCGGCGTGGAATTTCTTGCTCGAAAAAACTTGCGGTCTTACGCGCTCCTGCGGTCGTCCATATTTTTTACATCCGATGCGCGTGGCTTCGATTCTTGCGAAAAACAATCTTGATTCCGATTCAATCATAAGCGGATTGTTTCACAATATTTTAAGCGTAGACGACGTAAGCATCGAAGAAATCGAAAAAAAATTCGGGCACGATGTGGCGACTATAATTCAAGGCACTGCGAAAATTACCGCGCTTCCGATTTCTTCTGCGCAAGGAGGGGGAAGAAAAACTTTGCAACAAGCGGACTCGATTCGCAAAATGCTTTTCGCGATGGTGGGCGATGTTCGCGTGATTCTTGTGAAGCTCGCCGACCGACTTGACCGCCTTCGAAATCTCAAGGGCTTTGACGAAAAGACTCGCCGCGCCGTCGCGTTCGAAGCGATTGACATTTGGGCGCCGCTTGCCGATCGCCTCGGAATGTCAAACGAAAAAAACGAGTTTGAAGATTTGAGTTTGAAATATTCCAACCCCGATGTGTTCGCGCAAATCAAGGCGATTGTCGCACAGAAAAAAAACGAGCGTTCTGGCTATCTTGAACAAGCCGTGAACGAAATTCAGCTTGCCGCGAAAAATGCCGGAATTGAAATTTCCGTTTCAAGCCGCGCAAAACATTTTTATTCGATTTATCAGAAAATGCGAAAACGCAACAAGGAAGCCTCGGAACTTTTCGACTTGCTCGCACTGCGCGTTTTGTGCAAAAGCGTCGGCGAATGCTACACGATTCTCGGACTTGTTCACAATTTGTGGAAGCCTTTGGAAGGCCGCTTCAAGGATTATATCGCGATGCCAAAATCCAACGGCTACCAGTCGCTTCACACTACGGTGATTTGTCATGGCAAGCCACTTGAGATTCAGATTCGAACTGACGAAATGCATCGCGTGGCGGAGCACGGAGTTGCGAGCCATTGGCTTTACAAAAAAGGCTCGAGCCACGATTTGGTCGATGTGAAGAATCTTTCGATTTTCAATCAATTGCGAAAGTTGCGCGACGAACATTCCACCGACGAAAATTTTTTCAATGAATTTAAGAACGAACTTTTGGGCGACGAAATCGTTGTGTTCACTCCGAAAGGCGACGTGATTCGTCTGCCGCTCGGTTCTACCGCGATCGATTTTGCCTACACGATTCATTCGGAAATCGGAGAAAAAATCGTTGGCGCAAAAGCCAATGGAAAAATCATTCCGCTTGGAACGCCGCTCACGAACACGCAAATTATCGAAGTGATTACAAATCCGCAATCGCATCCCGTGGAAGGCTGGCTCAAATTTGCCAAGACTTCAAAGGCGCGACAAAAAATCCGCGCGTGGCTTTCTGCGAACGACGCGAATTATGAAACGAAAAATTCTTCGGCCGCAAAGGTAGTGGCAAAAATTGCGGCGGCTTCTGCGAACGCGAATTCGCCCACGCAAAAAATTTCGCATAAAAAAGGCACAAATCCGAACAATCCGCCCGTGCATCATTCGGGAAAAGTTCGCGTGGAAAATTCCAAAAATTTTTTGGTGTCGCTCGCAAAATGCTGCAATCCGAAATATCCCGATGCGATTTGCGGCTACGTTTCGCGCGCGCGAGGAATCACGGTTCACCGCGCAAATTGCCTGACATATTTGCGAATTCCGAATTTGGAAAAACGTTCCGTCAAAGTTGAGTGGGAAGAAGAATAAGGAAAATGCGTGGCGTGAATTTCGATCAGTGAATTTTCATTGCATTGCGGAGCGCGATTCATTTTCTTGCTACAATCACCATCGTCTTGGCATTTTGGTTGTACAACTCGAAATTGTAGCCGCCGTAAATTTCCGCCGAAGAAAATCCGCTTGCCAAAATCAGCCGACGCAATTCCACGGCGGAATAAAGCCGCTGAACGAATTCGTGCTCGATTTTGCCGCCGTCTTTTCCGAACAAAATCCATTTTGAGCGCAAGCCTTCCCACGCGCCTTCCACCGAAAATTGCGTGAGCACGGTCATTCCGGCGCGCTCAAACCATTCGCCTTCCGTAAAATATTTTACGGCGGTTTCGCGGCTCGTGCATTCGATGATGAAAAATCCGCCAGGGCGCACGCATTCGGAAATGCGCCGCAAGATTTGAATGTCTTCTTCGATTGTGTCGCAATATCCAAACGAAGTGTAAAGATTCACAGCGCAGTCGAATTTTTTTTCGCTCGAAAAATTCCGCAAGTCGGCTTTGATAAATTCGATTTTCACGCCTTCGCTTTCCGCGCTTTCTTTCGCGGCTTCGAGCTCGGCTTGAATCAAATCCACGCCCGTAACGTCGAGTCCGCGCAAAGCAAGTTCCACGCTGATTCGGCCGGGACCGCAGCCCGCGTCCAAAATCGAGCTGCCTTTCGAAAGCCCCGCGATTTTGCAGACGGCTTCGGCAATTCCGGGAGCTTCCGCCCAGCGCGGTGCGTCAAACATTATCGGACCGTAATTTTTCCAAAACGATTCATTTTCAAACCAAGATTTTCTTTCCATTATTTTTATTATATCACATAATTTCATTTTGGGCAAATTTTTCGCGAGCGTTTTTTTTCGATGAGGAACAAAAAATTTACGCGCCCGCTGGGGCTAGCATCTGCACCGTTCCGCTTCCGCAAGGGGCTTCAAAAAAAAATTTCAAGTTGAATTTTTTGCGAGAATGTGCATAATGAATTTGTGCGCGTTTTAAATTCGCTTTCGGATTTGAACATTTTACGAATTCTCAATTTGATTTGGCGGGCGAAAAAAATCAGCCGAATTGAAATCGCTTCGATTTTAAAAATGGACAAATCTACGGTGACGAAAATAATTTCGCGCCTCGAACAAAAAAATCTCGTGCAAGAAACCGCGTTCGGCGAATCGCTGCCGCAAGGCGGAAGGAAACGGATTTTTTTGGAAATCAATGGCAGCTTCGCTTGCGTCGGCGGAATCCATATCAACACGGAACAAATGATTGTTTGCCTTGCGGATTTGCGCGGAACAATTTTGTTCGAGTCCGTTCAAAAAATCGACGAGGACGAATATGCCAAAAATGGCTTTTCGGGAATTCTGCAAGACGGAATAAAATTACTGCAAAAAAATGCGGAGCGAATGCGCATTTCCATCGCGGGAATTGGATTGGGCGTTCCCGGAATTGTCGATATTGAAAACAAAAAAATAATTCAGTCGATTCCGCTTTTGATTGAAAAGCCGTTCGACATTGCGCAGGCGGCGAGCGAAATTTTGGACGTTCCGTTCTTTTTGGAAAACGACGCGCGATGTTGTTGTTATGCCGAACGAATTGGCAACAAGTTGAAGCCGTCAAAAAATTTTATGTACGTTTTCATTGAGCACCGCAGACTTCATCCGATAAAAAATTCTCCGAAAAATATTTCCGTCGGATTCGGATTCGCTTCCAAAGAAAAAATTTTTCACGGCGCGAATTCGTGCATGGGAGAATTCCGAAGCATATTTTGGAGCGAGACAAGTTCTTCGCAATTTTCGCTTGCCACGCAAAACATCCAAAATCTCGAAAGCGAGGAGGCGCGAAAAATTTTTGTCGAGCTTGGCAAGAACGTCGCGTTTTTGGCGAACACGCTTTCGCTGGAATTGGTTTTCGTCGGCGGAATTGAAAAGCATCTTTCGGAAAATCTCGTCGATATAATCCACAAAGAATCCGAGCGGCTTTGGCCTTATGAATGGAACAAAGCGAAATCAATCGAAAGCGCGAACATCACCACGCACGCAGTTTCTTACGGCGCGATGATGATGGTGCTGGACAAAATTTTCAGCGTGCCAGATTTTCCCGCGCGCGAAAACTTGGCTTATTACGAAGATGATTCCGAATTGCTCTTTCGCCAAAAATCGGAATTTCTGCGAGACATTTAAAAGGCTGCGAAAATGTACGCAAAATTTCGGCATTGAATTCTGCGTGGAATCGGCATTTAATTCTGCGCGCGGATTTTTTCAATTTAAAATCTCTTTACAACGAAAAAAAATTCTAAACAATTTTCGCCCTTTGCCGAAAATTTGAGTATGAATAAGAAATCAATTTTTTGCCTTACTTTGGCTGTTGGACTTTGCGCAGCGACTTTTGCTGCCAATACTGTTGGCGTTTACAAGTCGAACGCCGTTGCTTCTTATTATGCCGATAAGTTCCACGGACGCAAGACTTCGAACGGTGAAACTTTTGATATGTACGCGTTCACTGCTGCGCACAAGTCGTTGCCTTTCAATACGATGGTGAAAGTGACGAATTTGGACAATGGAAAATCTGTCGTGGTGCGAATCAATGATCGCGGACCTTTTGTGGCAGGACGTGAAATCGATGTTTCCAAGGCGGCAGCGTCTCAGCTCGGAATGCTTTCCAGCGGAACGGCTCGAGTTTCTTTGCAGATTTTGGGCGAAAAGGATAGCATGGTTTCTGCCACGCCAGTTGCGACCAAAAATGCCGGAGTCGCTTTTCAGGAAAAAATTATTGCGGACGATGCGTTTGCGCAACATTGGGACATTCAACTTGCGGCGTTTTCTTCTAGAATGAACGCAGAACTTTTTGCAAAGAAAGCGCAAAAGGCTGGAATAAAAAGTCTCGCCTATCAGACAACGAAAGATGTTACGCGCGTGATTATCCGCGACCTTGCCACCGAAGAAGTTGCGCCGCAGCTCGAACTGCTCGAATCAAAAGGCTACACTGAATATTTGGTGAAAGAGCGCAGAGACTGAGAATCGCGTTTCGTGATTTGTTTTGATGAATTTCATTTTGCGAAATTCGAAGAATGAAATGAAAAAGATTAAATAAAAAAATCCGCGCAGAAAGTTGCGCGGATTTTTTTATGCGTTCGATTTTTTGAATTTGATGAATGCTCAAATCCGATTTTAAGCTTTGAACAATTCCTTGAATTTTCCGAGCAATTCTTCGGTTTGGATTGCGCCGTCGATGTCGGTGAGTTTGCCTTTGCCGCGATAGTACGAAATGAGCGGCTCGGTTTGTTCGCGGTAAACTTCCATTCGATGCATGATCGATTCGGACTTGTCGTCATCGCGTTGGTAGAGTTCGCCGCCGCATTCGTCGCAAACGCCTTCGGTTTTCGGCGGCTTTGTGAGAATGTTGAAATTCGCTCCGCATTTTTTGCAGACTCGGCGCGTGCTCAAGCGATTGATTACGACATCTTCGTCAATCACGAAATTCACGCAAACGACATCGGGGCAGAATTCCGCGAGCGCGTCCGCCTGCGGAATCGTCCTTGGGAATCCGTCGAGGATGAAGCCGTTTTTGCAGTCGGCTTCCGCCAAGCGTTCTTTGACGAGCGCGCAAGTGATGTCGTCGCTTACAAGTCCGCCGCCGTCGATGATTGCCTTGACTTTTTTGCCAAGTTCGGTTTGGTTTTTAATCGCGGCGCGGAAAATGTCGCCCGTGGAAATGTGGGGAATCTTGTAATCCTGCGCAACTTTTACTGCGAGCGAGCCTTTTCCCGCTCCCGGCGGTCCGAGAAAAATAAAATTCATTTTTAAACTCCTATAAAAAGTCAAGAAGAAAATTTAAATTTTCTTCTCCTATGAAAAAATATTCTATCATTTATTGTATCACATTTTTGAAATTTGTAAAGGGGATTTTTTCGACGACGTATGTAAATTTATTGCGAGTTTGCTTTGCGAAACTCAGTAACAGGGAAAAGCCCTGCGTGGGGTTTTAGGGGAGAAGCCGTCAGGCGATCCCCTAGGAGAGAGGGTAGCGAAAGACCGTGCGAGCGGGCTGGAGCGAGGGAGAGACTTCTCCCTTAAAATTCTTTCGTACTTGACATTGTGCGCAACGATGAAATATAATTAAAGAAATCTTTTGCCGCTTAAATTTTTATGGAGACTTCAAAATCCTCATTTAAATTTCGTGTCAATTTTTAATGCCGAGTTTTGCGAAATGCTCGCTTCTTCGTTTCTCGCTTTGCTTTGAAACGGCTTTTTGTAGGAGGAAAAATGTTAAAGTGGATTTCTGGTTTTTTCAGGGAACTCAATGCCAATTCTAATCCAGCCGAAATTGCGCACGCGCTTGCTTTGGGTGTGCTTTTGGGTTTTATGCCAAAGACGAACGCGCTTTGGTATATGATTTTTGTTTTCTTTCTTTTCGTGCGACTTCACAAGCCGACGTATTGCATTTCGCTTTTGGTGGTTTCGTATTTTGCATGGATGCTTGATCCGACTTTCGCTTCTATTGGATATTCGATTTTGACTTACAAGCCTTTCGAAAATTTTTTTGCGCATCTTATCGACATTCCGTTCGTGGGCTTTACGAAATTCAACAATACGATTGTGATGGGTTCGCTCGCGTTTTCGATTGCGATGTATGTTCCGGTTTTTGTGGCGGGATATTTTTTCGTGAGATTTTGGCGAAAGCGTGTCGCGCCCACTTTTATAAAATCGCCTTTGCACAAGGCTGTGCAAAAACTTCCGATTTTGGGAAAGCTTTTTGAGGCGGCCGAAAACAAGTTCAATTAAAGAAAAGTAAATTAAAGTGTCAAAATTCTGCGAGGGAAAAATGGACAAAGATAAAGATATTGAAGAAAAAAATGTTTCAGAAGAATTGGAAGCGCAGGCGCAAATCGCTGTTCAGGAAACGGATTCCGAACAGCCTTGTTTGCCCGAGGAAGGCGGCAAAAAAAAGAAAAAGCAAAAATTATTTCCCGCAAAAAAACTTCCCGGCATTCTCAAAAAGAATTACAAAGCTAATCGGATTGAAAAAAAACTTTTCAAAAAAATTTATGTTTCCAGCGATAAAACTTTGGTGCAATCTTTGTTCGAGGAAAATCCAAAAAAGCCCGGATGCCTTTACATTCCGCGCGACAAGATGATTGAAAAAATTGATTTCAAGCGGCTCAAGCTTATCGCGAAAGATCTCAAAAGGCAAAAAGGTTCGTTCAAACTTGTGCCGTTTTTGGCGGTGGCAATTCTGATTGTTTCGGCATATTTTGCCGTAATCACGTTCAAAAATCCGCTGGCGAAAAAAGGTCTCACATTCATAATGCAAAAGGCGTTCGGCGCGCGCACGGACATTTCTTGGGTGAACGTTCAGTTTATGCGGGCGACGATAACGATAGGAAAATTGCAGCAGGCGAACAAAAAGTCTCCGATGAAAAATCTTTTCCAAATTGAAAAAATTGAAATCAGCTTCAACCTTACGGAACTTTTGCGCGGAAAATTCGACGCGCGCAATATCGAAGTTTCGGGGCTTGCGCTCGATACCGACCGCACTTATTCAGGTGAATTGCCGCAAGAGCCAAAAAAAGAAAGCAAGCCAAATCCGCAGGTTGAGGCGATGCTTGCCGAGATAAATCAGCGCAAGGATGCTGCGATTCTCGCCGCGCGAAATTCCATTGAATCAGCTTTTGCCGAATACAATCCAGTCAATATGATTGCGAACGTTCAGGAAAATTTGAAGTCGCCCGAAATCGCGAAAGAAACGCAGGCTCAAGTGGAAGAAGCAATCGAGCGTTGGAAAGCCAAGCCCGATGAACTCAAAAATCAAGTGGAAACTTTTGCCGACAATACGAACACATTTATAAAGCAAGTGGATTCAATTACGCGCACTGATTTTTCCAAAATGAAAAATCCCGTGGAAATCCAAAATTTCGGAACGCAAATAAAAACTTCAATTGATCAAGTGAATTCCCTCATCAGTCAAAGCAAGGAAATGACGAACTCTGTGCAAGGCGTTGTCGCGGACATAAAAAATGATTCGCTGAAAATAAAAGACATTTCGGTGCAAGTGACGAACGCGCTCAAGGATGACACGGCTTTGGTAAAAAATCAGCTTGACAAAATCACTTCTTTCAATTTGGACACAGGAACAAAAATTTTGAGCAATGCGCTGGATTCCGCGATGTACGCGATGGTCGGAAGCTACTATCCTTATTTGGTGCAAGGCGTGAATTACGCGATGGAACTCAAAGCCAAATCTTCCAACAGTTCGAAGGAGGAACAAAAAAAAGCGGCTTTGTTGCAGCCGCGCCACGAACGGCTTTCCGGCACGAACATTTATTGGAAATATGATAGCGTTCCGAAATTCCTTATCGAGAACATTCATTTTAGCGGGCTTGGGGTTTCGGCGCGGGGCACTCAGATTTCTAGCGATATGGACAAACGCGGCGCACCTGCCACCGTTACGGCTTCTTATCAGCAAGGCGAAACTCGTATGCACAAAGCGCAGGTTTTGGTGGACGCGCGCACAAAAACCTCCAATCCGCTTGTGGGCGTGGAATATTCCGGCAATAATTATCCGCTGGGATTTTCTATGCCGTATTTGAATTTGGATTCGAGCACAACTATCGCGGGAACGATTGCCGTGAAAAAAACTGGCGCGGTTTCCATCGGCGGCGAACTCAACATGGTGCATCTTGCGCTTACTGCCGATGAATTCGAGCCAGCCATCGCATATCGTTTTTATACGTCAGCATTGAGTGCGATCGATTCGCTTTTGGTCGGCGTGGAAATCAATTTGGACGATTCGCATCGGCTTGCCCTGAAAATTTCTTCGGATTTGGACGAACGCTTCAACACGATTTTGAAAACTGTCGTGAACAAGGAACTCAAGGTTTTGATTTCCGAGGCGCAAGCGCAGCTCACGAAACTTTTGAACGAGCAATGCGGCGATGTGATGGACAAGATTTCAGAATTCGTGAACATTGAAGATTTGATAAACGAGCAAGGCATAAATATGGAAGGCATCAACAAGACGCTGAACGAAAAGCGTGGTGAGCTTGAGGCGAAGTTGAGGGAGCAGGCTGCGGCCGCTTTGGGCGAAGTTCGCGACCAAGCCACTTCCGCCGCAAAAGATGCCATCGGTGACGCGCTCAAAAATTCAGGCATTCCGACGATTCCTGGAATGTCTTCTGGAAATTCTTCCGCCAATTCCGGCGCGGAAAATAACGAAAGCGCGAATGAGAAAAATTCAAGCAAGGAAGACGCGGCGCAAAAAGCTATTGGAGGTGCGCTTAAAGGCTTGCTGAAAAAATAAAATATTCCTTAATTTTTAACAAGATCTTTTATGAATTTTGTGCAAAAATTCGAATTGAATTATTGCGCAAAATTCTGCAACAATTTCCGTGAATTTTTGTTTATGAATTATGAAGCGATTTTTTGTTCTTTTTATTCTGTCCTCATTTTCCGTTTTGACGGCGCAGGAATCGCTTGAAAAATTGTTGCTCGGATATTTTCAAAACAGTCTCGCCTTGCAGGAACTTTCCGGAAAAGTTGACAAGGCGATTTTAAATTCAAAGTCCACTTCGATTTCAAACGGAATGAACATCTCGCTTTCCACCGGCTCGATCGCGTTCAGTTTTGGCAACGGCGGAAGCTTCAATTTTTCGCCGAATGCTTCGCTTGGAATTCCTGCGGCGCAGAATTTGCGATTCACCGCGTCCTCAAATGTGTCCGCCCGAAACGGCGAAAGCGAAATAAAAAACACTTCTCTCGGAGTGAGCGTGGACATTTATTCGAGCGTGCGCGAAGAACGCGAAATCGCATTGCTCAAATCCGAGCGCGCTTTGCTCGAGGCGCGGCGCGATTTGCAAAACGGCTTCGTCAACATGGAAAGCGAATTTTACACCAAGCTCAAAAATCTTTTTGAAATCGCTTCGAAAATAATCACGGCGCAAAAATCGCTTTACGAGCATCGCCTGGAATTCGACGAACTTCGCGTGCAGGGCTACAGCGCGGCTTCTTCGAAATATCGGCTCAAGCAAATGGAAGTGGCGAGCGACGAGCACGACGTGGAAATTTATCGCCACGAGCTTGAGCGTGAAACGAAAATCTTCGCGCAGGAATGCGGAATGAAATATGATTTTTCCGACGCGATGGAATTCCTCCCGACGAAAATTCCCGAAGTCGCTGCGGCCGACATTTTGAATTTTGACGAGGAAAATTTCGCGGAAACCGAAAGCGCGATTTGGACGAACAAAATCAATTCGAAAATCCGCGCGGCGGACAAGGCATTTTCGCTCAGCGTGAACGCGGGCTACACTTTTGCGAACACAGTGAATTCGTTTATGACGAACGCGATGGAATACGGAGACACGATTGACATTGGCTCGTCGTTGTCGTGGCAAAAGACCGGATTGCAGGCGAGCGCGGGCATCTCGTTTCCGACTGATTTTGGAAATTTCCATCCGCTTTACAAATTGAGTTTTTCGTTTTTGCCGAATCAATTCCGACTCGCGGACGTTCAGAAAAAAATCGAAAAGGTTGACGAGACACTGGAATTGGTTGCGATTGAGTCGGCGCGGAAAAATTACGAAACGGCTTTGGTCGCGCAGCAAAGTTCTCTGGAAGAATTGCAATGGGCGGCGCGGACGAACGCCGAAAGTTTTGAAACGTATTCGCAGCTCGAAAGTGACACCGCTTCGTGGTATCAGCGCGGCATCATAACCGAAAGCGAATATCGAAGCGCGCAAGTGAACAAGGAAAATTACAGGATAAAGATTTTGATCAACGCGCTCGACTTGATTATCTACAACAACAAAACCGCGACTTTGTTCACGAGGGACGAGGAATTGAAATGAAAAATTTTGCGGATTTCATTTTAATTTAGTGGAGAAAAAATATGACGAAAAATAATTTTTTAAAAAGCCGCGCTTTGAAAATAATTTTGGCAAGTGTGATTGTAGCGGCTATAATTACTGCGGCGTTGTGCGCGATTCGATTTGCGCTCAATAAAAATAAAATTTCCGATGCGACTTATGTTGTGCGAAAGGAAGTCTATGAAAATTCAGTGAGCGTCGCTGGCGTGGTGAGCGCGGCGCAAGAACAGACTTTGCAGGCTTTGAGCGATGGCACTGTGATTGCGGTTTATGTCAAGCAGGGCGACGCGGTTAAAAAAAACGACGTGATTATCCAAATGGACGCGAGTGAGCAGCAATACAATCTTGCGAAGCACGATTACGAAATGGAAACCACGCGAATTACTGGCTCTGCGCGTCAATACAATCTCATGCAAACGCAGCGGCTTTCTCTTGTGCAAAAAATTGCCGAGCGAAAAGTCAGCGCGACGTTCGACGGAATCATCGCCGACATCGATGTCGCCGTTGGCGATTCGCTTGAAGCGAAAGATTCTGTCGGAACGCTTGTGGACATTTCGTATTTGATTGCCGATGTGGAAGTGGCGGAAACCGACGTTGCGAAATTGAAGGCGGGACAGGAAGTGCAATTTTCTTTTCCCGCCTACGAAGGCGCGGTTACGGGACACGTGGTCGGCTGGCCTGCGATTGGCGAAGTTACGAGCCGAGGCGCGACGGTCGTAAAAGTCCGCCTTCGAATCGACGACTATCCGCGCGAATCGATTTTGCCGAATTTTTCTTTTAGCGGACAAATCAAAATCGCGCCCGACGAAACTTATCTTTTGGTAGAACGCGAAGCCATCGGCAGAGACGGAAATCAGGCTTTTGTGGTGAATGCGAAAACCGGCGAAAAGAAAAAAGTGAAGGTGGAAACTTACAGCCGCGAGTTCGTGAAAATTGTCGAAGGCGATGTGGCGGAAGGCGAAGCGCTCAAGGCGCAAAGCGCGCCGCTTGCTTCGGGAATGATGCGAAGGTCGGGCAGGAATCGCGGCGCGCCTCCTCCGATGCGTTAATTTTTTTCGGAGCGAATTATGAATGAAAAAATTTTTGAAAATGAATTTGCCGCGCGAGAAAATTCGATTTTGGAAAATTCCGAAAATCAAATTGAAAGCGTGATCGAACTCGAAAATGTCAAGCGCGTTTATACTATGGGAGAAACTCAAGTTTACGCGCTTCGCGGAATTTCGTTTAAAATAAATCAAGGCGAATTCGTTACGATAATGGGACCTTCAGGTTCAGGAAAATCGACGTGCATGAATATGATTGGCTGCCTCGACCGCCCTTCCGAAGGCGTGGTGAAAATCAACGGCCGCGAAACCGCGCTCATGAACGAAAAGGAACTTTCGGTTTTGCGCAACCGCACGATTGGATTTGTGTTCCAGCAATATTTTTTGTTGCCTTCGATGAACGTTTTGGAAAACGTGATGCTTCCGCTCAGGTATTCCGGAATCGAGCGCAAGGAACGAATCGCGTTGGCGAAATCCGCGCTGGAAAAAATGGGATTGCAAGACAGGATGAATCACAGGCCGAGCGAACTTTCCGGCGGACAAAAGCAGCGCGTCGCAATCGCGCGCGCGACAGTCACAAATCCAAAAATAATTTTGGCGGATGAGCCGACTGGAGCTTTGGACAGCGAAACTGGCCGCGCTGTGATGAATCTTTTTCGGGAAATAAATCGCAGTGGAACGACCGTCGTAATTGTAACGCACGACCCGCGAATTGGAGAAGCGAGCCGCCGTTGCATAAAAATTTTCGACGGCAAGATTCAAGGTGATGAAATGTAAAATGGCAACACGCAAAAAATCCTCATTCTTGACAGACGAAAAAAATGTCGGTAAAATAAATTCTATGTGGGTGCAAGGCAATGTCGTAAGAAAAAATGATTTTCAAAAAAGCGTTCTTGCACAGTGCCTTTCTTCTTGACTTTTTTATAGGAGAATCCAATGGTCAGAACTTTGCATTGCAGTACGAATGTAAAAAATTTCAACATTTGCCTTGACGATATGGTTGCAGGATTTGGGCATCGAGGTCCGCTTCCTGGCGACAAAATTTATTTGCTTGTAAAAATTGATAAAAAAACTTTGTGCGGAGCAAGGTTTGAATTGGACGAAGTGACTGATGAGCGACCATGGGAAGATTCCGAAAAATATGTTTTGTGCTACTCAATTAAAAATGTCGAATTCTGCAATTTTTTTGACGTTGAATTTTTGTCTGAAATTGGAGGAATGTATTGGACTTTAAAATACTTGCAAGGCTCAAAGGGCTTTGATGATTTGGCGGCTTCAAAAATCGACGAAGTTTTTTGCAAGAACAAATGCGACGAGCGTCAATATCTTGAAGTGAAAGGCGAAAAAAATTCTGAAAATGAAAATGCCGATGAAGACGATATAAAAATTGACGATAAAGATGTTCAAAAAGTTTTGAAGGAAATTCCCGAAGCAGAAATAAAAATAATGGGCACTTTCCAGACAATAAATTTTCACAATGAAACTGACAAATTCATCGGACTTGAAACTTTGGTGAACAAAAATTTCTTTTCTTTGTTTACAAAATACAGGGAAGAAAAATCAATCTTGATTGCGAAAAATCATCTTTTCAAAACGCAAAAACGCGACGAAAATATTTCCGGCATTTCAGGAATTCCAGATGCATTGCTGATTACTTACGACAAGCGCAACTCATGTCCGCTACAAATCAGCCTTATTGAATATGAATGTTATGGCGAGGGAAAAACCAAGTCAACTGAAAAATCAAAATATTTGAATTCGCATATTATTCCTCAGCTGATGCAATTCGCTTCATCGTTCAGCATAATCACAGACCAAACAACTAGGACAAGGATGACAGAAGACTGGATTAAAAAAATCGTGGAATACACTTCGAAAGACGAATACAGCAAAATCGTCGATTCTTGGATGAAGGATTTGCAGCCGAATTTGGGCGAACGTTTTATCGTCAGCACTTTTGAAAAAAAATTGACAGAAGCGTTCCGTTCGAACATTCACATTTATCTTATAATCGACGAATTGAGCGCGGATCAAAAAGAGACGATAAAAAATATCATCACTTCTTTCAAACTTGAAAAAGGCAATCCGATTGTGTTTGATGCTTCAATCGTAAAGCTTGTTCAAAAAATCAGTTTTGTAAATCAAGACTACGAATATGGATTGACGGCGCAATAAAATTTATGTTTGAAGATTTTTTGAACGCGCTCGCCAATTTTCGGCGGCAAAAAATGCGGACTACGCTTTCCGTGCTCGGCGTGATTATCGGTGTTGCGAGCGTCATCGTAATTATGAGCATGGGGCAAAGTTCCACGAAGCAGATTCAGGATACGTTCGGAAACGCGGGCCTCGACATGGTGAACATTTCGGGCGGATTTATGCGGCGCAGCCGTGATGCCGTTTCGTTGCAGTTCAATGAAAATTTTCGCGAAAATCTTTTTGCGAATGTTCGCAACATAAGAAAAATTTGGTACAAGAATTCGCTTTCCGCCACGATTTCGTTCGGCGAGACAAGCGTGAACGGAAGTTGCGAGGCGGTCGAAACAGGCTACTTGGAAGCGTATTCGATGCAGCTTGAAAGCGGACGATTTTTTTCCGTGACAGAAAATTTGTTCGGGGCGCAAAAAATAATTTTGGGAAAAGAATACGCCGACTTGCTTTTTCCTTCGGGCGACGGAGTTGGAAAAAAGGTCCTCGTTACTGCCGACAAAATTTCGTTCGGATTTGAAGTGGTGGGAATTTTAAAAGAGCAGAACACCGGAATGGAAAACAGTTCGAGCGCGACTTACATTCCGCGCGGATTCTATGCGAAAAAAATCAAGCCGAATCCTGAAGCCGCAACGATTATGGTTCAAGCCGTGTCCAATGAATTTTCCACGCAACTTGTCAGCGACATCACGGAATATTGCAAGGAACTCACCGGCACGGAAGGAAGCGTCTGGGTGAACTCGATGCAGACGATGATTGAGCAAATGAACAAAATCACGAATTCGTTGAGCGTGATGCTCGCGGCGATCGCGGCCATTTCGCTTTTGGTAGGCGGCATCGGAATTATGAACATTATGATTGTGACTGTCACGGAACGCCGCCAAGAAATCGGAATCCGAAAAGCGTTGGGCGCAAGTCCGAATATAATCCGCCGACAATTTTTGATTGAATCCGCGGCAATCACAGTGATGGGCGGCATCGCTGGAATCGCTTTCGGAATTTTGATAACGCTCGCATTGGAATACGTGCGCTCGTTGAGTTTTACGGTGAGCACGACGAGTTGCTTCATTTCGTTTTTCTTTTCGGTTTTCGTCGGAATAATTTTCGGATTCAGCCCGGCGAGCCGCGCCGCAAAATTGGATCCAGTGGACGCGCTCAACGGTGAGTGAATTGTGGGGGGAGGGGAAGTGTGAGCGCGCGAAATTTTGGACGCGAGTTTGCGCCCTCCCAAAAAACTTTTTTTTCACGTAGCACGTTCCACACTTGTTCGCATTTTTTAATTTCAAAATTTTTGCTTTGGAAGAAAATCACTTGAAAAAGCGGCACGGAAATTTTATAATAAAATTATGAAAAAACAATTCGCGCGTTTCGCAATTTTTTTTATTTTAGTCGCCGCAATTTCTGCGCAAAGTGCTTGGCAGTTTGAATCCAACTTGGATTTTATCTATTATCCTGAAAGCGACTTTGTTTCTGGCTCGAATCATTTTGCGCCTGTTTCGGGAATCTTTAAATCCGTCGGACTGCAGGAAACTTTTTGCGCCAAGTATGTCATTCCCACTCCTTTTGGAGAAAGCGCGTTTGTTAAAGACAACAACATTTCGCTCGGCGCAAATTTGATTTTTTCGCCAGTTACGATAATGCCGACTGTTTCGGTTTCGTTCACGCCAATCGCATTTTTGAATTTGAGCGCGGGCGCGGCTATCGGAACTGGCTGGCAACTTTTCGGCGGAACGTTCGAAGGATTTTTGGGACACGACGGAAAAGGCGAGTACAAACAGTTTGATGCGTTTCAAACTTGGCTCTATCAATTTTGGGGAAACGCTACGCTGATGTTTGATGCGGCCGCAATTTTTCCTGGCGAATGGAATCACGTTGTCGCGCTCGCATCATTTGATTTTCGTTATTGGGGAATTGCAGGCGAACACAGCGGCACGGAAGTTTTCAAATGGCAGAACACGGCGAATCTTGTGCAAGGAACTCGCTTCGACATAAATTTGCTTGTGGGCTATCAAATGCCGATCACGCTTTCGATGGTCGGAATAAATTTCGAATGGAGCGGATATTTTAAAGGCGATGAAGTGTTCGAAAAAAATTATGAAAACTTCAATGGCGATTTTGTTCAAGTTGACATAAATCCGCTTGCGCAAATTTCTTTTACGCAAAAAGACATTCTTACGATTATGCTGAATTTTTCAAGCAGGCGAAGTTTTAAAGAACGCCATGAAAAGGAAGCGGAAGAAATTTTCCTGCATTATGCAGGGCGTGAATGGTTTTTCAATATGATCGCCTTCCGCTGGACGCACAAATTCTAGCGCAAAAATTTCGCGCGTTGGGCAAGCGAAAATTACGGCTTCAAATATTCGCGAAAAAAATCGCATTGTTCGTCGATGCAAGGCGCGCTGTATTTGCTTCGCAAGTCAAGCATAAAAACATGTTCCAATTTTTGCTCTTTTTTTGAATGCGATTTTTGCGCACGATAACATTTGTATTTGAATTCGATGCCATTTTCGCAAAAAACTTTTGCAAGCGGCGGAACTTGTTCGCGCAAAAAATCGTTTTCGGCGGTTACGAAAAATGCAGACGGAAAATTTTCTGTGACGTGAAAAATCGGGGAAGCCAAAATCAATTCTTGCCGCGTGCCGCCTTTTTCGAACAACGCGCCGCCGATGCTTTTTATGTTGAGAGTTTTTGAAAACGAAATGAAATCGTACATTCCGCAATTTAAGTAAACTGCGTTAAATTTTAATTTTTTCGGAATTGCGAAAGAAAAATTTTCGGCAAAATTTTCATTCGTGCAAATGGCGGCGTAGGTGGCAAGATAATTCGCGCCAGCGGAATCGCCAGTGGCAAAAATATTTTCAGCATCCAAATTGTATTTCGAAGAATTTTCCAAAATCCATTTGAACACATTGTTTGTGTCTTCGAGCGCGGCGGGAAATTTGTGTTCGGGCGAAAGGCGGTAAGTGAAATTGACTACGGCGAATCCTCGGCGAGCCAATTCCATGCAATAAAAGCTGTACAATTTTTTGTCGCCGTAAACCCAGCCGCCTCCGTGGATGCTTGCGATTACGGGAAGAATTTTCTTTGCCGCGCGTTTTGGCCTGTAAACATCGAGTAGGCAATTTTCGTCGGCATTGGAATAGCGAATGTCGAAAAAGCATTTTACGTCGGACGGAATCTCCAAGCCAGCGTCGCGCCGCGCGTCGCTCGCGCCCATTCCTTCACGCTGAGATTTGACAAATTCGAAAATTTCTTTTTTGGTCATTTTGTTGTTTTCCTGTTGAAATTGTTTAATTTCTCTTATAAAAGCATTTGTATCACTTG
>CAMWIU010000018.1 GCA_947174385.1 uncultured Treponema sp. | reverse complement strand
CGCTTTTCGGCGAGGCGGTTTTGCATCCCGAAATCGATTCTTTTGTGCGCGAGATTTTCCAAAACGGCTTGACTTCGTTTTTGGAAATCGACGGAGCGACTTTGAAGGATTTTGTCGAAAGTGAATCGTACAAAAAAATTCTTGATTTTGTTCCGGCCGAAAATCGAAAGAAAATAATTTTCGCGATTTCGCTTGATTCGTTTTCCGACGAAAAATTTTCCGCGCTTCATGGCGGCGCGAATTTGCAGGACGCGATTTCTGCGATAAAAATTCTTTCGTCGGATTTTTGCGAGACTTACGCGCAGTTCACGCGCACGACGCAAAACGAAGACGAGCTTGAAAATTTTTTCCGAGCATGGAGCGAAAAGTCGAGCGCGACCGGCGGAAAAATCATAATCCAAAAATACGACAATTTTTGCGCCTCGCTTCCTTCGATAAAATCCGCCGACCTTGCGCCTGTGAAGCGAGAACCGTGTTGGCATTTGCGGCGCGACATGGAAATTCTTTTTGACGGAAGCGTTCCGCTTTGCCGCGAAGTTTGCGCTTTTGAGGACGCGGAAATTTTGGGAAATGTTTTCGAATCCGAACTGGAAGAAATTTGGCAGAAAAAAAATTCTGTTTTGCAAGAACACATTCAAAAAAATTACGGCGTTCGCTGCGGAAAATGCGATGAGTACTACATCTTCAATTTTTAACGAGCGGCAGATAAATTGCACGATTCTCGGCGGCAGGCGTTCGGAAAAAAAATCGAATTTGAATGTGGCGGCGATTTTGCTGAACAGCGGCAACAGCTATTTGCGCCTGCAAAATTTGGAAAACCTTACCAAGTGCGGATTTGAAAAAATTGTTTCCGTTGAAAATGATTCGAAGAATTTCAATTTGGATGATTTGCTTCAAAATTTTCCCGAAGTGAAATTCGTGATTCCGCTCGAAAAGGCCGCTGACGGTGATTTGATAAATCTTGCGATGGCGGAAATCGATTCGCCTTGCGCGCTTGTTTTGCGCGATTCGATTCGCATTACGCAGAATATTCTCACGGCGCAACTTTCCGAGAATTTGGCGGCGCAGAATGTTTTTTGCATCGTGCCGCGAATTTTCGCTCAGGACAAAACCGCAGTTCCTATAAAATTTATTCCGGGCGTAAAAAAATCGGTTTTGAACATCGAGTCCGATTCTCAAATTTCTGACGGAGAAGCGACGCTTTATCCGTTCGATTTTTTTGGATTTTACAACACGAAAAAATTCAAGCGGCTAGGCGGATTTGATTACGCGATAAAAAATCCGTATTGGCAGAATTTGGATTTCGCGTTCCGCGCGTGGCTTTGGGGGGAGCGCGTAAAAATTTCTACCGCGCTTTCATTTTCGTATGCGGAAGAAAT
Organism: uncultured Treponema sp.; assembly: GCA_947174385.1. Lineage (GTDB taxonomy): Bacteria > Spirochaetota > Spirochaetia > Treponematales > Treponemataceae > Treponema_D. The sequence continues at coordinate 26,249 of CAMWIU010000018.1, read as the reverse complement.
TCCGCTCGTGGATTCCACGCCCGACATTTCGCAACTGCGCTTTTTCCTGAAAAACATGGCGCCCGTTATGAAGGACGGCCGCGCCGATTTGCCGCTTTCAAAATTCTTTTCTTTCAAGGCGCGTTCGTCGTGCGGAATTTTTGAGGCGTTTCGTCAATTTTCTTCCGCGCGAAATTGGGTGCGTGAAAACGAGCGACGCTTTTTGTTCGATGCTTTCAAATTGCTGAACGACTGGGGAAAAATCTGATGAAAAGTCGCGTGGCAGTAATCGTGCAATGCAGACTTTCCTCGACGAGGCTTCCCGGAAAGGCCTTGAAAAATTTGGGCGGCGAAAGCGTTCTTTCATGGACGCTGGACGCGATGAAAAAAATTCCTTCCGAACGATATTTTTTGGCGTGCGACTATGATTCTGAAAACGCGCTTGAAAAAATCGCAAAAGATTGCGGCTGGGAAATTTTCGCAGGAAGCCGCGACGATGTTTTGGAAAGATTTTGCTCGCTTGTGAAAACGCGTTTTCCTGAATGCGAAACAATCGTCCGTGCCACGGCGGACAATCCTTTTTTGTTTTACGAGGCGGCGCAAAAATCGCTCGAAGAATTCGAGGAAAATTTTTCGGACGCGGATTATTTCACTTTCACAGGACTTCCGCATGGAAGCGGCGTGGAAGTCTTCAAGGCGGCGTCGCTTTTGCGCGCGGCGGCTTTGACAGATTCGCCGTATGACCACGAACATGTCGGTCCCTCCCTTTACAATCATCCTGAAAATTTCAAGGCGATTTTTAAAAAGGCTAGCGAAGAATTTTTCGCGCCAGATTTGCGAACCACGATCGACACTTTTTCTGATTTCAAACGCGCGCAAAAAATCGTTCAAAAAATCTCGGGCGGAAAAAAAATTCGTCCTTATTCCGCGCAGGAAATTCTTGGCGCGTGCGAAGATGCGTTCGTGAAAAAAAATGTTTTGTTCGTGCCGAGCGTCCGCGCGGGGAGGGGAACTGGACATTTGCGCCGCTGCCTCGACCTTGCAAAAAAAATCGGCGGCTTTGTCTACATCGAATCAAATTCGGATTTGAAAGAATGCGACGCGATTTTGGAAGAAGCCGTTGAGCGCGGCTTGAACGAATTTCAAATCATCCGTTCCGCAAAAAACGCCGATGATTTTTCGATTGAAAAAATGTTGGCTCATAGCGCGACGTGGGATTTGATTGTCGCCGATTTGTTCAAAAGCGAAAAATCGCAATTGCAAAAATTGAGCGCGCTCGGATCGCTTTGTTCGATTGACGACGGCGGAGAATGCGCCGCTGCGGATTTTTTGCTTGACATAATTCCGTCGTACAATTTGCGCCGCGCGTCAAACTTGCAAAATCCCGCGCTCGTTCCGCTTCCGAAAAACAGGAAGGTCGCCAGAAGCGTTTCCGTTAAAAACGCGCTTGTCGCAATCGGCGGCGAAGGAAATGCGGAAATTTCTTTGAGCGCGGCGCGCGCGCTTTCAAAAAATAAAATCGATGTTACCGTAATTTTGCCAGGCAACATTTCTTTCGAAAAAAAATTCGGCGATGAAAAAATTAAAATTGTTCCGCCCGTTTGTGATTTGCGCGAGCGGCTTTTTGAATACAATTTGATTTTTACGCACTACGGATTTACGGCGTTCGAAGCCGTGGCCGCAGGATGCCGCGTGATTCTTTTTGCTACGAGCGCGCTTCACAAAAAACTTTCCAAAAAATACGGATTTGTCTGCGTCGAAAAAAATGAGATTTCCGAAAAAAAAATGCGCGTGCTTTTGGAAAATCCTTCGCGCCTTACAAGCGAATATTTTGAAAAAATTTTTTCGGAAAACGAAAATGAAATTTCGCGCGAAAAAAAATTCGGCTGGAATGAAATTTTGCAAAGCCTTGCTGGTGCGCAAAAATTCGATTGTTCTGTTTGCGGCGAAAAATCTTCGCATGGAAAAATCGTCGCAAGGACTGCGGCGCACACTTTCCGCCGTTGCCCGAAATGCAAAATGATTTTCATGGCGTTTTCCACGGACAGCCGCGTTCAATACGAAAAAAATTATTTTGAAGGCGAATACAAAAATCAATACGGCCGCACTTATTTGGAAGATTTCGATTCGATAAAAGCGCAAGGCGCGCGCCGCGTCCGAATCATAAAGAAAATTCTTGAAAAAAATTTTCTTGCAAAAACGCCCGCGTCAAAAAATAAAATTGCTGGCGCAACTATTAATTATTCGACATCAACTATTCACTATTCACTATCAAATATTAACTTACTTGATGTTGGCTGCGCTTACGGACCTTTTCTTTCCGCCGCGAGCGAAGCGGGCTTTTCGCCTTTTGGAAGCGACATTTCTGTGGCCGCCGTGAATTACGTAAAAAACGATTTGGGCTTTTCGTGCGTGAACGCTTCGTTCTTGGATTTTGATTCGGAAAAAGAATTCGGCGTTTCGCAATTCGACGCGCTCACGATGTGGTTTGTAATAGAGCACATTCAGGATTTAAAAAGCGCGCTGACTTCGGCGAACAGATTCTTAAAAAGGGGAGGGGGGTTCGCATTTTCAACGCCATCCGCGAGCGGCGTGAGCGCGCGTTTTTCAAGGCAAAAATTTTTCGAGCAAAGTCCGCGCGACCATTATTCGATTTGGGAAATTCGCAGAAGCAAAAAAATTTTGAAAATGTTCGGATTCAAAATAAAAAAAATCGTTTCCACGGGAATCCACGCGGAAAGAATTCCGTTTTTTAAAAAGCGCGAAATTCAAAAAGGCACTTTTCTTTTTTCGCTCGCTGTGATATTATGTAAAATGTTCAAATTGGGAGACACTTACGAAGTTTACTGCGTGAAAAACTAGCGCGTGTCGGGCGGGGGAAATGGAAGAATCGATTTTGATTTTGGGCGCGGGAATTATGCAAAGACCCGCAATCCAAAGCGCGAAAAATTTGGGACTCAAAGTTTTTGTCGTGGACGCGAATCCTTCCGCTCCATGCGTTGGCGAAGCCGATTTTTTCGAGCCGATTGATTTGAAAGATTCCGAAGCGATCGCGCGTTACGCATTGAGCCTGAAAGAAAATGCAGGGCTTAAAGCCGTTTTCACCGCCGGAACTGATTTCAGCGCGAGCGTCGCCTATGCCTGCGAAAAATGCGGATTTCCCAACCACAGTTTTTGCGCCGCCGAAAACGCGAGCAACAAGGCTCTAATGAGGCAGTGCTTTAAAAACGCGCGCGTTCCGTGCCCTCATTTTTTGGAAATAAAAAAGCAATCCTTGGAAGAAATACTTTCGCCGAACGTTTTGAAAAATCTCGTTTATCCGCAAGTGGTAAAGCCCGTGGACAATATGGGCGCGCGCGGCTGCCGAATGGTTCGCAGCGAGGACGAGCTTTTTTCCGCGCTTTCCGAAGCGTTCGAATTTTCTCGGACGCAAACTGCGATTTTGGAAGAATTCATGGACGGCCCTGAATTTTCGATTGACGCGCTTTTATACGACGGCACGCTCACAATCACGGGATTCGCAAACCGCCACATTTTCTTTCCGCCGTATTTCATCGAAATGGGGCACACGATGCCTTCGCAAATTTCGTACAAAGATTATATCGCGCTGATAAAAACTTTCGCCTGCGGAATAAAATCCTTGGGCTTGAGCTGCGGCGCGGCAAAAGCCGACATCAAAATGACTAAGGCAGGACCTATGGTTGGAGAAATCGCGGCGCGGCTTTCGGGCGGCTACATGTCGGGCTGGACATTTCCGTATTCGAGCGGGCTGAATCTCACCGAGCAGGCGATTTTGGTCGCGCTTGGAAGAACGCCGCAAATGCTTGAAGAAAGCCGCTTTTCGCTTGACGTGCGCGAGCCGTTCGAGATTTTCGCGTACACTTCGAAACTCGCCTGCGCCGAGCGAGCGTGGATTTCGATTCCCGGGAAAGTGAAGGAAGTCTTGAATTTGGACGAAGCCGGAAAAGTCGAAGGCGTGAAAAATGTCTTTCCAAGAATTTCCGCTGGCGACGAAGTGCGCTTTCCGAAAAGCAATGTCGAAAAATGCGGCAACATAATTTCCGTCGCGAGCACTCGAAGCGAGGCGGAAAAAATCGCGCAGGAAGCCGTGGGAAAAATCACGCTCGTTTTGGAAAAAGAAAATCCCAAAACCGACGAATTTCTTTTCGGCGCGAAAGATGTCGATGGACTTGCGTTTCCGCCTCGTGCATACCAGCTTCCGAAAGGCGCGTCAAACGAACTTGCTTATGAACTCGATTGCAACAGCGAGAAAATAATTCCTGCGGACGAGGGCATCGAAAAATACATTCCGACAAAGTTGCTTCCGTTTTTGGAAATGCGCGACTGGAACAATTTGACGCTGATTGAAACTGTTCGAAAATTCGATTTTCTTTGCCCGAATCATGCGGATTTGCATTACAAGAAATTTTGGACTGCGCTCATGCGCGGCGGAATACAAGGAGCGTTGTATGCGGCGCAATAAATTTTTTTCGCACGAAATGCCAAAAAAAATTCTCGCAAATTTTTTGATTTTGTTCTTTTTCGCGGCGGGCATTTTCGCGCAGAATTCCTCGCAAAAAAATCTGATTGAATCGGCGGTCGCTTCCGGCACGACGCTTTATTGGGACACGCTTTCGCAAGGCGGCGTTCTCGAAAAAAACGGCAAGCAAGTTTCGTTCCGCGTGGGAAGCCCGGTGATTCTTTTGAACAACGAAAAATTTTTGAAGACAGATTCTCCGCAAATTTCTGACGGCGCGATTTTCGTGAGCAACGACTTTTTGCGCGAAATCGAAAATTATTTTTCCGCGCAAAATTCCTCGGAAGAAAATTTCAAAGTCGGCGCGATTTTGATTGATCCGGGACATGGCGGAAAAGATTCCGGCGCGAGCATGACGCACAAAATTGGCGGCAAAAACGTGACGCTCAAAGAAAAGGACATAAATCTCACGGTTTCGAAAATGCTCGCCGACCGCCTCAAATCCGCGTATCCCGAAAAGCAAATCATAATGACGCGCTCCACCGACGTTTTCCTTTCGCTCCAGCAGCGCACCGACATCGCCAATTCCATGAACGCAAAACTCAAGGAACGCGAAGCCGTCCTCTATGTTTCGGTTCACGTGAATTCATCGCTCGACAAAAAGGCTCGCGGCTACGAAGTTTGGTATCTTTCGCCCGGCTATCGCAGGACGGTTTTGGACAGCGGCAAAAAAGCCGAGGATCCGAAACTTTTCAACATTCTGAATTCAATGATGGAAGAGGAATACACGACCGAAAGCATTTTGATCGCGAAATTCATTATGGACGGACTCGGTGCGCAAATCGGCTCTTTGAGCATTCCGCGCGGAATCAAGGCGGAAGAATGGTTTGTCGTCCGCAATTCGAACATGCCGAGCGTCTTGGTGGAAGTGGGCTTTGTTTCCAACGCCGAGGAGGCAAAACTTTTGAACGACAAAACCTACTTGCAAAAAACCGCGTTCGGGATATATAATGGAATATCGGCGTTCGTCGCGCACTTCGAGCGTTCGCGCGGATTTAGCCGCTAGAATTGCTCGCGTCTTTTGGAGTTTTTGTTATGGAAAAGAAAATTGATCTTGTTTCGAATGTTTTGAAAATCATGCTTTTGGCGGTGTTCGCAATTTCCGCGACTCTCTATTTTATAAAAACGCCTGGTCGCAGGTTTTTGTTCAGATTCGAAAGCGTGGACAAAGGAAAGTCATCGCTTGAATATCGAATCCTTCCGCATAGAAAGGGCGACGAGGCAATTTCGCTTTATGTGGACGAACTTCTTTTGGGCCCAAAAACTGAACGCGCCCGCCCGATTTTTTCGCCCGGCACCGAAAGCAAATTTTGCTTTTTGCGCGAAAAAACTCTTTTCGTGAATTTGAGCGGCGAGCTTCTTTACAGGACTGGAAACGCAGGCGAAATAATGGCGGGAATCGAATTGTTCAAAAAGAATATCCTCAAGTCGTTTCCCAAAGTAAAGTCCGTGGAAATTTTCATTGATGGCAAGGAAATGCTCAGCCATTTTCCGACTTTTTCAGAAAATTAAATTTCTGTGAATTTCGAAAAACTTGCAAGCAAAATTCGATGTTTTTCTACAATATATTTAATGCTAAAATCGGAGCTTGCTGGCATCGCTGGTTTTATGCCCGCGAAAACAGATTTGGAAAAAAAGCAAAAAAATCCAAAAAAGCATTGACAAAATTAGTTTTTTGTTGGATAATGTTTACTAGAAAAGGCTACATCTATCAAAAATAAAGGAGTTTTTGAAATGAAAAGAACTTTCAGTTTAATTGCCGCAGCTCTTTTGCTTGCGTCCTCGGTTGCGTTTGCCGATGAGTCAATGCTCATTGACTTTACGTTGCTTGATTCCGATTGCTGTGCGGACGAGGGAACGGGAGAGATGACTCAGAACAAACACACTGTAATGGATTTTTCTGTTGCGGCTGGTGCTACATTCACGGAAGACCAGAAAGAGATGATGAGAACATCTCTCGCCTTGCCTGAATGGGAAGTTGTGTTGAACTCATCTGCCAAGAACGTACAGGCTCTTGCCGATTCAAAGGTCGTCTATGCTCCGGTACGTGATGGAGCGAATGTTCCTTTCGCCGGACAGAATGTAATGGGCGTGCGCGTTTTGTTCCCCACTTGGGCCAACAATGCGAATGCCAAAATCGTTCCTCCTTTCGACATTCCTGCCTACGAACCTTTGTCTGATGCGAATGACGAAGGCGATCGCGAAGAGCCTACGGATGAACAGAAGGCGAGCGGAAAGACTTTGTTTGAAGACGGCTATGGCGTTGTAAAAAATGTCGGCACGATTAAGTCTATCGCTGTGAACACGATGGGAATGAACTATCCTCACGGACTTTATGTTCTCCTCAAGGACAACGACAATATCGAGCGCCGATATTTCATGGGCTACCTCGGATTTGACGGTTGGAAGCAGTTGGTTTGGAACAATCCGCAGTACATCACGGAAATCCGCAACCGCGAAATCCGCGTGTATCCGATTTATCCTCGCGGAATGCCGTTCGTGAAATTCTCTGGATTCTATGTTGCCCGCGATGCGTCTCACATCGGTGGCGATTTCATCGGCTATTTCAAAGATGTAAAAGTTATCTATGATAAAGCCGTTCTTATTTCTGAGCGCGACATTGCTGATGAAGACCTTTGGGGAATCATCACGAAAAAGGAAAATGCGCGCCAGCAGGCTGAAATGCAGCGCTTTGGCAACAAGCAGGTAAATCGCTACCTTGAAAAAGCCAAGCTTGCCACGGAGACTGAATTCACTTCTAGCCTTGGTGATGGTGCTTCGGCTCAGCAAAATCAAGGACAGGCTGCGGACTAATTTGTTTCGCAAACTTGTCTAACGAAAAAGGCACTTTCTTTTGAAGTGCCTTTTTTTTATGGCTTTTGAAAATTGCGACTGAAATCATTAAAATCTTAATTTTAAAAGCGGTTAAAAGGAGTGCTTGTGTCTAACGCGGATTTGCCTAGCAAAGCTGACATTGAAAATCTTTACAATTCTTACTATCCGATTTTTTCTTGCATCTTGAATAACATTCAAAATTCGTTGCTCAGCGACATTGAGTTGAATCCGCGTCCGCTTTTGAAGGCGCGAATAAAATCGTTCAAAAGTTACCACGAAAAGGTCAAGCGGCAGCGTTCGTCGGAAATTTATCATACGCAGAATTTGGTTTTGCTTACTGATATGATTGGAATCCGCGTGATTTGCCTTTTTTTGGACAACATCGCCGAAGTGGAGCGGCAAATTTCCGAGAAATACAAAGTCCGCGAAATTGAGCACAAGGGGGCGGAGCAGAGTTTCCGCGAATTCGGATACGAATCTGTGCATGTTTTGATTGAGCTTCCCAAAGAATGCCTCGACCTTTCCATGCTCGACGAGGAATTGGTTCGCCAGCATCCTCTTCCCGAAGGCTTGTGCTGTGAAATCCAAATCCGCACGATTTTGCAGGATGCTTGGGCGGAAGTGGAACACGAACTGATTTACAAGAGCGAATTTACGCCGTTCGACGCGCCGCTAAGAAGAAAACTCGCCAGCGTGAACGCTTCGCTTTCTTTGGCGGACACGATTTTCCAAGAAATCCGCGATTATCAGAAAAATTTTCAGAGGCAAGTGGACAAGCGGCGCACTTCGTTCTACGGTCAGGCCGATGTTTTGACGGACGGGGAAAATGAATTGACGGTGGACTCAAATTCCGAAAAACGCGATTTCTTGAAAGAGGAAATCGGGAGACCGTCTCCTTATGTTCACGGAACAATCGATGATATGATTTTGCACGCGCTTCAGGCGCATAATTCGGGGCAGCTGGATTTGGCGGTGGACATTTATTCGCGCATAATTTCTTCAAATGCAAAACTCGACGACGTTGTGCTTTCGGTGATTTTGAAGCATCGCGGAATGGCGTTCTTCGCGCAGAACAAATATCGCGACGCGCTCGCCGATTTTGAGAAATCCGCCGCGCTCGGCAAGAACGCTTTCCGCTCGTTTTATTATATGGGCATCGTTCAAAGTGTTTTGGGCGACAACGAAAAGGCGGTGGAATGTTTTTCAAAATCGCTTGAAATAAACACGTTCCAATCGCATGCGTATTTCCGCCGAGCGGTTTCGCGATACAATTTGGGCGAATTCCAAAATTCGCTTGAAGATTTGGACACGGCGGAACGCTTGGGACTTTCAACGCAGGAATGCAAGGCTCTCCGCAAAAAATTGATGAAAGAATTCGACATTATGTAGATTTCTTTCGCCTAAATTGTATGGCAATTTTTTTGCAATGCGAAATTTGGCGATTTCATTTCCTTGAGCGAGCGGCGCAAGTTTGAAAACTTGCTTTTGAAAAAATTGCGAAAAATTCGATTTTTTTCTTCGAACGCTTGACAAGATTTTTTTTTTTTGATATTATCTTTTCATTGCTTGTCTCCTTCGTCTAGTGGTTAGGACATCGGGTTTTCATCCCGACAACAGCGGTTCAATTCCGCTAGGAGATGCAACTTTTCTTTTTCATGTCTTTGATTTTTTTTCCAAATTTCTATTGAAATGTTTTTTTTTTCGTGATATAATTTTGTCAAAGAATTCTTTTTTTAGGAGATACAAAATGGCTAATGTAAGAGTTGCTATTAACGGATTTGGACGCATCGGTCGTTTGGCGTTCCGCCAGATGTTCGACGCTCCGGGTTATGAAGTGGTCGCCATCAACGATTTGACGAAACCTTCGATGCTCGCTCACCTTCTCAAGTATGACACTGCGCAGGGTGGCTATGCTGGAAAAATCGGCGAAGGAAAGCACACTGTGACTTCCGACGACGAGGCTGGCACAATTACAGTTGACGGAAAGACGCTCAAGATTTACGCGGAAAAAGATGCTGCTTCTTGCCCGTGGAAAGAATTGAATGTCGATGTCGTTCTTGAATGCACAGGCTTCTACACTTCAAAAGAAAAGAGCATGGCGCACATCAACGCTGGCGCGCGCAAAGTCGTCATTTCCGCTCCTGCTGGAAACGACCTTCCGACAATTGTCTACAACGTAAACCACAAGACACTCAAGCCGACTGACAACGTGATTTCTGCGGCTTCTTGCACGACAAACTGTCTCGCGCCGATGGCGAAGGCTTTGAACGATTTCGCTCCGATTGAAAGCGGAATCATGGTGACGATTCACGCGTACACTGGCGACCAGATGATTCTCGACGGTCCGCAGCGCAAGGGCGATCTCCGCCGAGCGCGCGCGGGTGCTGCGAACATCGTTCCGAACTCAACGGGCGCGGCAAAGGCGATTGGTCTTGTCATTCCTGAATTGAACGGAAAGCTCATCGGTTCTGCGCAGCGCGTTCCTGTTCCGACAGGCTCGACAACGATTTTGACGGCCGTGGTTCGCAAGGACAACGTTACAAAAGAAGATGTCAACGCCGCGATGAAAGCCGCTTCTGATCCCGAAACGTTCGGCTACAACACCGACGAAATCGTTTCCAGCGATGTAATCGGAATGCGCTACGGCTCATTGTTCGATGCGACGCAGACAATGGTGAACAAAGTCGGCGACGGCCTTTGGGAAGTGCAGGTGGTTTCTTGGTACGACAACGAAAACAGTTACACCTCACAGATGGTTCGCACGATCAAATACTTCAGCGAATTGAAGTAGGATAGTGCACAAAAATTGGTGGTGATATTTTGCCGCCGGTTTAAGTAGATCGCCCTGGCAAAGCCGGGGCGGTTTTTATTTTAAAACGGCGTTTAAATTTGGCATTTTCCAAGAGGAACAGAAATCTTCGCTTCCGTTGGGACTAGCCTCTGCGGCGTTTCGCTTCCGTAAGGGGCTTCAAAATACAGAATAATTTCACCTTGAATTTTTGCGACGTTCGCGTTATAATGTTTGCATGCCTTTTATTTTTCCGATTGTTTCAATTTGTTTTTATGCCGCCTGGATTTTTATGATTTTCCTTGGCGGAAAGCGCGCGGATGAAAATTCATTCAATTCTGATTTTTTGAGCCTTCGCGCTACGAAATCCTTGCAAGGATTGGCTGCGTTTGGCGTGATTTGCCATCACATTTCGCAGACGGAAATCTTGCAAAAGTCGGGTGAAATCCAAGTTTTCAAAGACGTGGGATTTTTGTTTACTGGACTTTTCTTTTTTGTTTCTGGCTACGGACTTTTGAAAAGCCTCGATTCGAAGCGCGGATATTTGAACGGATTTTTGAAGCGAAGGTGTGTTCCGATAATCGTTTCGTTTTACGTGATGAATTTTCTTTACATAATTTGGCACTTGATTTTGCGAACTCCGATGTCTGCGGGCGAATGGGTTTGCAAGATTTTTGGCATCGCGCTTTTGAACGACAACGCTTGGTTTGTGCCTGTAATCTTGATTTTGTACGTGGCGTTTTATTTTGCGTTCAAAAAGGCGAAAAATCGCCGACGCGCCTTCGCGATGATTTTCATTGTTGTAGCAGCTCAAATCGCGCTGTTTCTTTTTTTGCGGCATTTTCCATGGTGGCACGGCAAAAAAAATTGGTGGCGCGTTCCCGGCGCGTTTTCAATATGCGCGTGGTGGAAGCGGCCGTGTGCGCTTTGGTTTGAAGGCGAATGGTGGGTGAATTCCACGATTTGTTTTTTGCTCGGAATGTTTTTCGCGCAAGGCGAGCGAAAAATTTTTGCTTTCTTTTCAAAAAATTATTGGGCGAAGTTTTTCTCGTCGTTCGTGTTCGCGCTGATTTTTTTGTGCGCGGGAATATGGGCACTTTCGTCTATTTCGTATTGGCGTGAATTCGCTGGCGACAATTCAGTTGTGCCTCGCCTGAAAATGATTTTGATTCAAACTGCGCAAGTTGTTTCGTTTGTGATTTTTGTAGCCGTCTTTATGATGAAATTTTTCGCGGACAACCGAGTGACCAGATTTTTTGGAAACAATTCGCTTGAAATTTATTTGATGCAGGCGATGGCGATTCGGACTTTGCCGCAATTTTTCGGATTTGAAAAAATGAATCTCTCGCTTTTTTCTTCGAGGATTTTAGTTTTGATTTACGCCGCGCTTTCCGTAGCGATTTCAATTTTGCTTGCGCTTGGTTTGAAAAAGATTTCATCGCTCGCGCTGAATTTTTTTGGCGGCAAAAAAAATGTTTGATTCGGAATTGTTCTCGCAATTTGTTTCTCCGAATGCCGACCGAGGCGCGTTCATACAAAATTATCTTTTGGAACGCGGCGTTCAAAGCGCGGTGATAAACGTTGATGGCCGCCGCCACATTTACGCGAAATTTCCGCCGTCTGGCTACAGCGCGACTTTCCGAATTAAAACTTTGATTGCGCACTACGACCGTTTTTCAGAAGGCGGCAAAATCGTCACTCCTGGCGCGAACGACAATTCTTCTTCCGTTTTTTGCCTGATGGATTTTGCCGCGCGTCTTGCGAAATTTAATGGCGTTCACAATGTACGGATTTTTTTTACGGACGGCGAAGAACTTGTTTCTGGAATGGGAGGTGTAACGGAGCAGGGCGCGTACAAACTTGCGAACGTGATTCAAAAGGCGGGAATCAAGGACGAAGATGTTTTTGTGTTTGACTGCGTTGGCAGGGGAACGATTCCTGTTTTGGGAACTGCCGCCGTTTCAAAATCCATGAGCGCGTCTTTCGCGAAAAAATGCGCTTCGCTGGAACAAGGCGCGAAAGCGATTCTCGCCTCGCTCGGAATGGGCTGGCTCAATTTGCCGATTCCCTACAGCGACAACGCGGGCTTTTTGGCTTCGGGAATTCCTGCCGTGGCGTTCACGATGCTGCCTGATGACGAGGCGCAAAATTATATGCTCGCGCTCCAAAAAATCCCGAGCCTTTCGCAATTCGTTCGAAATCCTTCGCTGCCGCTTGATGACAATGAAAAAGCTGCGTTGAAAAAATTGCTTCCAAAAACTTGGCAGCTTTTCCACACTCCGCAAGACAATCTTGATTCGCTCACTCCCGCAAGTTTTGAAATAGTCGCGAAAATTCTCGATGTGATTGCCGCGCGAAAGACCGTGTAGCCCTTGACAAAAAAAATTTTTTTTGCTAATCTTTTTTCATTCAGGGGAGCTGGATTTCCGGCTGAGAGTAGGCTTTGCCTTGACCCTTAACTTGATTTGGGTAATTCCAACGTAAGGAGAGTACGCAAAAATACATCCTTGTATTTTTGCGACAACAGTTTGAAAACGGCAAGCCGTATTTCAAACTGTGATTCGTGCCATCCTTGGCACGCCGCTACGCGGAGTTGCTAAGGAGTATTTATGAAAACTTGTCTTGAGAACGTGCGCGCTTTGCGCCCGTTGATTCACAACATCACGAATTATGTTACGGTAAACGATGTGGCGAACGCGCTTTTGGCGATAGGCGCGAGTCCGATCATGGCGGACGATGCGGCGGAAGTCGAGGACATCACTTCGATTTGCGCGGCGTTGAACGTGAACATTGGCACGCTCAACAAAAGCACGATTCCTTCGATGATGCTCGCGGCAAAAAAGGCCGAATCGCTCGGACACAAAATCGTGCTTGATCCCGTGGGCGCGGGAGCGAGCGCGCTTCGCACGAACACCGCGCTTGAACTTTTGGACGCGGTGCAATTCGATGTCGTTCGCGGAAACATTTCCGAAATAAAAACTTTGGCTTTCGGAAGCGGCACGACTAAAGGCGTGGACGCGGATTTTTCCGACAGCGTTTCGCAGGAAAATCTTTCGGACGCGATTTCGTTCGCAAAAAAAACTGCCGCGAAATTAAAATGCGTGGTCGCGATTACCGGCGCGATTGATTTGGTGAGCGATGCGAATGAAACTTATGTCATAAAAAACGGGCTTCCACAAATGAGCGCGATTACGGGAACGGGCTGCCAGCTGAGCGCGCTTGTCGCGGCGTTTGTTGCGGCGAATCCTGAAAATGTCCTCAAAGCCGCCGCCGCCGCCGTCTGCGCGATGGGATTGTGCGGAGAGCTTGCATGGAAGAGGATGCGCGAAGGGGAGGGGAATTCCACTTACCGAAACCGCATAATCGACGCGCTCTACAATCTTCAAGGCGAACAATTGGAACAAGGCGCGAATTATGAAAAGCGATAAGATCGATAAAAGCGGTAAAAATAATTTGCGGCGCAACTTGCTTTTGTACGCGATCACCGACCGTTCGTGGCTTCGCGGGCGTTCGCTCGAAAGCGTCGTTCGCCAGGCGATTTTGGGCGGCGCGACTTTCATTCAGTTTCGTGAAAAAAAAATCTGCGATGAAAATTCCATTGAAGAAAATTTCGCCTATAAGGATTCCATCGAAGAAAAAATTCTCGAAGATGCGCGCGCGATAAAAAATCTTTGCGCCGAATTCAATGTTCCTTTTGTCGTGAACGACGACGTGCTTCTCGCGAAAAAAATCAATGCGGACGGGGCACACATCGGGCAGGGCGACATGCCTTTGGAAAAGGCGCGCGAAATCTTGGGCGAAAAAAAAATCATCGGAGTGAGCGCGCAGAATGTGGGTCAGGCGATTTTGGCGCAAAGGCTCGGCGCGGATTATCTCGGCGTGGGCGCGATTTTCCAGACGCAAAGCAAAGGCGACGCGGATTCCGTTTCGATTGAAACGCTTCGCTCGATTTGCGCGGCGGTGGAGATTCCTGTCGTTGCAATCGGCGGAATAAATTGCGAAAACGTTCTGCGCTTGGAAAAAAGTGGCATCGCGGGCGTTTCCGTGATAAGCGCGATTTTCGCGGCGGACGATATTTGCTTGGCGGCGAGCGCGCTCAAAGAAAAGGTCTTGAAAATTGTTTGACGATTTCATAAAAATGGCGCGGAATTTTTCGGGCGCGATTTTCGATTTGGACGGAACGATTTTGGATTCGCTCGGAGCATGGCGCGGTTTGGGCGCGAATTATCTTTTGCGATTCGGAATTTCCGCGATGAAAAATCTCGATGAAATTCTTTTCAATATGAGTTTGCGCGAAGGCGCGGATTTTTTGATAGAAAGATTTTCCCTGCCGAAAACTTCCTGCGAAGTTATTTCCGAAATGAATTCGATGTTGGCTTTCGCGTATGAAAAAGAAATCGCATTGAAAAAAGGCGCGCTTTCCGCCTTGCAATTTTGCCGAGCGAAAAAAATGAGAATCTGCGCTGCCACGGCTGGCGAGCGAAATTTGGAAGAAGCCGCGCTCGCGCGTTGCGGTGCGCTTTGCTTTTTCGAAAGGATTTTCACTTGCAGCGAAGAAAACACGTCGAAAAGTTGCGCGGACATTTATCTTCGCGCCGCGCGCTTTATGGCTCTTCCGCCGCAAAAAATAATCGTCGCGGAGGATTCAGAAGAAGCGGCGAAAGTGGCGCGCGATGCTGGTTTTGCGACATTTTTGGTGAAATGAGATTTTTGTCCGTGCAGATGGTGGCAGTGGGCAAGGCTTGCGCTGGTTTATTGTGTTTTGTGTGGAAAAACGCTTTCGTTTCTCAAAGAGAATCATTTAGTTTTTCACAGAGAAACACTTTGTTTCTCACAGGGAAACATTTTGCTTCTCACAGAGAAACACTTTGCTTTGCGCAGCAGAATGCAAAAGATACTGTTCGCGAAATTTTGCCTATAATGCCGATATGTGTCGTCCTTGCTCCTTGACCGATGTGCGCCGATGT
The DNA here is from genome assembly GCA_947174385.1 of uncultured Treponema sp. Lineage (GTDB taxonomy): Bacteria > Spirochaetota > Spirochaetia > Treponematales > Treponemataceae > Treponema_D. The sequence continues at coordinate 11,143 of CAMWIU010000018.1, read as the reverse complement.
GATAATCTATAGTAATTTCTATAATATGGGAGAAGAAAATGAAAAAAATGGGGATTAAAAAAATCGCGGCGATCGTCATGCTATGCTTTGCGGCAGGAACTGTTCACGCGAAGAAAAACGCGGCTGATCTTGAGAGAGAGCTTTCTGAGATGATTAGGAACGGGGCGAGCCAAGAAGAAATCATAAAAATGATGCAACAGATTGCAGAGCAGGACGAAACAATCAAGAAAGCCATGGAATATTCCAGAAAGTTCATGGCGGAACAGGCTTTGAGTAATACTCCGCTCACGACAGCCGCGAGGAACGGCAATGCTGCGGAAGTGGAACGCCTTATAAAAGAGGGCGCAGATGTGAATGCGGTGGACGGAACTTTCGATTTTACTGCGCTCATGTATGCGGCTCAGCACAACCGAGCGGACATAGCGAAACTTCTCATCAATGCCGGCGCAAAGGTAAATCAAAAAAACAAGAACGATGTGTCTGCACTTTTCGTCGCCTGCTCGTCAAACGCGCCCGATGTGGCGAAACTGCTCATAGCGGCGGGCGCGGACATGAATTATGTGCAAAAGGGCGACGGTGCTACTCCGCTTTCGATGGCCTCGCGGGATGTCTGTTTTGAAACTGCGAAAGTGCTTGTAGAGGCAGGCGCGGATGTAAACAAGCGCATAGACAGTATCCTCAGAAAGAATGCAAAGACCGCGCTGATGGAAGCGGCGAGCACTGGCTCACCCAAGGTAGTTAAATTGCTCATCGATGCAGGCGCGGACGTGAACGCGCGGGATATAAACGGTTTTACGCCACTTATACTTTGGGGAGGACGGGACGATTCACTCGAAGTTGGAAAACTGCTCATCGCGGCAAAGGCTGATGTGAACGCGAAAAACAAGTATGGCGAGACTGCGCTTATGGTCGTAGCAAGGAGTTTTTCATACGCTGCTATGAAGCTTTTCATCGATTCCGGAGCGGACGTGAACGCAAAAAGCAATGACGGCATGACGGCTCTTATGAATGCGTCAGGAATCCGAGGAAATCCTTCTCCAACTGGCGTGAAAATGCTCATCAATGCCGGAGCGGACGTGAATGCAAAGAGTAATTATGGTTTTACCGCGCTTCATTATGCGGCGAGGGACAATGCTTTTTCCATTGCACGGACACTCGTAGCGGCAGGCGCGAATGTGAACGCGCAGAACAGGGAGGGGGCTACACCTATTATGATTGCAGCGTCTTCTATTGATTCCGGACCTGAAGCGGTGATGGAAATTATTGCTGGCGGCGCGAATTTAGGCATAAGAGCCAATAACGGATGGACCGCGCTTGAGTATGCAAGAGAATTTCGCCTAGGTGCTATCGAGGAAGTGATAGAAAGGGCACTCAAAAAAAGGTAGCGTCATTGCAATCAGGTTTTTGCTATTGAACGTATGTCGTCTGTCAACCAATGTCGGCGGATATAAAACAAGGGGAATATCAAATGAATAAAAAATGCTTTTTCATTATTGCGGCGATTTTCACGCTCGCATGTTCTGTGGGAACAGCGCAAATAATGAATAAAATTATAAACAAGGCTATCGGAGAGATGTTTAATGGGGCGAAACCGAACGCACGTCAAAAGACGGCGGTATACTTGGACAAAAAATCTGTCGCGCTCATGCAGGCGGCAAAGGAGAACAACGTCGCGGAAGTGTCGCAACTCATAAAGGAGGGCGCGAATGTGAATGCGCAGACCGAGTTCAGTGGTTGGACCGCACTTATATGGGCGACATCGGAGAACTCTGTGGACGCTGCAAAACTGCTCATAGCCGCTGGCGCGAACGTGAACACAAAGGACAATAGTGGATTGACCGCGCTCAGGTATGCGGCAAATTTCAACTCTGCGGACGTGGCTAAGGTACTCATTGCGGCAGGTGCAGAAATGGACTTCTGCTCTGCTGCCTACCTGAACAATACAGATGTTGTTATCCGATTTATAAATACGGGAACAGACGTAAACGCGAAAGATGATGAAGATTGGACTGCGCTTATGCTTGCCACAAGAGGGAATGCGGTAGATGCTGCGAAGGCACTCATATCGGCTGGCGCGGACTTGAACGTGAAGAACAGGTACGGCAAGAATTTGCTTATGTTTGCGGCAAGTGACAATTCTGCGGACATGGCAAGGTTGCTCCTCGAATTTGGGGCGGACGTGAACGCGAAGGACAAGGACGGCTGGACTGCACTTTGGTATGCGGCGAAAAATAACTCGCCGGATGCGGCAAAGGTGCTCATATCAGCTAGTGCGGATGTGAACGCAAATGACGATGATGGCGCGACCGCACTCATGCTTGCGGCGCAGAACAACTCGCCGGATGCGGCGAAGGTGCTCTGTGCGGCAAAGGCGAATGTGAATGCGAAAAATTATTTCGGCGAAACCGTGCTCATGCTTGCGGCGCAGAACAATGCAGCGGATGCGGCAAAGGTGCTCATATCGGCTGGTGCGGACGTAAATGCAAAGAACAAGGACAACGAGACAGTGCTAATGGTTGCGGCAAGCTGGAATGCGGCGGACGTGGCGAAAGTTCTTGTATCCGCTGGCGCGAACGTGAACGCTACGAATGAAAATGAAATCTGTACGGCTTTGATGTATGCGGCGGAAAAAGAGGAAGGCGCGGATTTGGTGGGCGTTTTGACGGCTGCAGGAGCAAAGATAGATGCGATGAATTACTTAAGCGAAACTCCGCTCTATCGTGCAGTGACGTGCGGAAATGTGGACACGGCACGCGCGCTCATCAAAGCAGGCGCGGACGTAAACAAAGACTACGGCTTCTCACTTCTTGCGGATACGGTAAGAAAATCTGACAATTTGGACATGGCGAAAATGCTCATTGAGGAAGGAGCGGACGTGAACGCGAGGAACAATGGCGGCAGGACGGCGCTCATGCACGTGAAGAGCCTCGAAATGTTAAATCTTTTGATGAAGGCGGGCGCTGACGCAAAGGCGAAAGATGATTATGACTGCACTGCGCTCATGTTTGCGGCGGAAGCCGAGAACAATGCGGATGTGGGAAGGGCGCTCATCAAGGCAGGAGTGGATGTGAACGCGAGGGACGTGGACGGAATGACAGCCCTAATGTTCGCGGCACGCGCTGGCCGCGATGACATGGTAAAGATGCTCATTGCGGCAAAGGCGGACGTGACTGTAAAGGACAACAAGGGCAATACAGCCTTGCAACATGCGAAGCGCGAAAGCACGAAGAAATTGCTCAAGTAGCAGTTCGCACGGTGCGTGTGCGCAAATCGTGCCTGCGCGATTCGGGCTTATAGAAATAACATGTTGTTCTATATTTATCACTGATTATCATCGATAATAATCATCGGCGGATGTAAAGCGCAAGGAATATTGAATCATGGATAAAAAATTGTTTTTTGTGATTACGGCGATTTTCGCGCTCGCATGCTTTGCGGGAACTGCCCAAGGACGCAAGCCCGTGGCGGTGGTAACGCCGTTTTATTCAATGGGAATGACGCAGGAAGAGTCGGACGCGGCTTTCCAAAAGTTCGTGTCGGAACTTGAGCAGACGGAGCGATATTCTATTGTTGACCAAAGCAAGGTTCAAAAAGTCATGGCGCAGCAGAAGATTCGGCAGGAAAACTTGATGGACGGAGCCGCCGCGCTACGAATCGGAAAAGCAGTGAATGCGGATGTCGCCGTTGTTGGGCAGGCAATGAATGTCGGGGGCTATCTCGTTTTCCTTGTTAATGTTTTCAACGTGAAGACAAGTGAGTTCATTTCAGGCGCAAACAAACACTTCGGAAGCACGGAGGAACTTTTTGCTGGATTTCCCACGGTATGTGATGAGATTACTCAGTATCTCGGACCATCACGAAAAAAGAGCGCGACTTCGGTGGCAAAGGCTTCGTCTTCGGTGTCGTCTGTTCCATCCTATCTAAAAGTTCAGGGCACGAAGATTGTTGGAAGCAACATTGATAGAGTTCCCGCGCGGCTTGTCATTCCCAATGGTATCACGGAAATCGGCGAGCATGCGTTTGAGGAATGCGAAACTATTGTGAGCCTGACCATTCCTTCCAGCGTAAAGAAAATAGGCGAGAGCGCGTTCATGGCTTGTTCATCTATCAAGGAGGTCGTTATTTCTGAGGGCTTGACGGAAATCGAAAAGATGGCATTTTTCGGATGCTATTCTATTGAAAAAGTGAACATTCCAAACGGCGTAACGGAAATCGGCGATGAAGCGTTTGGCGCATGTGAGGCTCTCAAAGGCATAGCCATTCCCGCGGGTATTACGAAAATCAGCAAATTTGCGTTCAGCGAATGCAAGGCTCTAAAAAGCGTTTCTCTTCCCGATACATTGACCGAAATCGACACTGCAGCATTCAGTAACTGCACGGCACTTTCAGACATAAAGATTCCCAAAAGCGTGACAAAAATCTGGAACGAGGCGTTCCAAGGATGCTCGTCGCTTCCTGCCGTCGAACTTCCAGCCGGCTTAATAACGCTCGGTGAACAATCGTTCGAAGATTGTGTTAAACTAAAGCGTATTGTTATTCCCGACAGCCTGAAGAGAGTCAACCGCGAGGCGTTTTCCGGTTGCACTGGAATTACGGAAATCGACCTGGGGAATGGCATAGATACAATAGATGAAGGGGCGTTCTATGCAACAGGAATTTCACGCATTGTCATTCCGGGCAATGTGAAGACAATATACGGCCTTGCGTTTGGCGATTGCTCCGCGCTCACGGATGTGGAAATCAAATATGGCGTACAAGTTATACACGCTGCGTTCAACGGATGCGACTCTCTCAAAAACATTTCAATTCCTGAAAGTGTTACGGAACTCGGCAATGTTATTGACGGCTTGTTCGTCGATTGCACGTCTCTTGAGCATGTTACGATTCCTTCAAGCGTGAAGAGACTCGGCGGAAATGCGTTTAATGGCTGCACGGCGTTGAAAAGTTTCACCATTCATGGCAACGTGTATACAATTGGTGACCAAGCGTTTGCAAACTGTACGGCGCTTGAGCGCGTGGAATTCAAGGAAGGCGTGGTAACATTCGGAGGAAAGATATTCGTAGGCTGTACTTCGCTCAAGACCGTTTCTCTCCCTTCCAGCATGGCGAAGCTTGGTGCCGGCGTTTTTTGGGATTGCCCGAAGCTCGAAGAAGTGCGCTATAGCGGCACAAAAACCCAATGGGAGCAGTTCAAAGTATTGGCGGATGTGCCGAAACAGGCGAATGTCCATTGCAGAGACGGCGTGTTCGGAAAATAGGGTGCGACTTCTGAGCCCGCTTTTAAAAATCAATGCCGCCTGCAAAGGTGGGCGGCTTTTTTGATGAAGGAAAAGAAATATGAAAACTGCTTTGACAATCGCCGGAACTGATTCAAGCGGCGGCGCGGGAATCCAAGCCGACATCAAGACTATGACCGCGAACGGCGTTTATGCGATGAGCGCGGTTACCGCTTTGACCGCGCAGAACACGACGGGCGTTTGCGCCATCATGGAAGTGAGCGCGGATTTTTTGGAAAAGCAGATTGCCACGACCGTAACCGACATTTTTCCCGACGCGGTGAAAACCGGAATGATTTCTTCGTCCGCGCTTATCGAAGTGACTTGCGATTGCGTGAAAAGATTCGCGTTGAAAAATTTCGTCCTCGATCCCGTGATGGTTGCGACAAGCGGCTCGCGCCTCATAAGCGAAGACGCGATTGAAACGCTCAAAAAGAAATTGCTTCCGCTCGCGCTCGTAATCACGCCGAACATTCCCGAGGCGGAAGTTTTGGGCGAAATGAAAATCCAAAGCGAGGCCGAAATGGAAGAAGCCGCGCAGAAAATCTTCGAAGAATACGGCTGCGCGGTTTTGGTAAAGGGCGGGCATTTTCTCAACGACGCGAACGACTTTTTGTTCTCATGGAACGCGAAAGAAAATCGCGCGGAAAAAAAATGGTTTTACGGAAAGCGCATCGAAAACCCGAACACGCACGGAACGGGCTGCACGCTTTCCGCCGCGATTTGCTCAAACTTGGCGAAAGATTTTTCGCTCGAAGAAAGCGTCATGCGCGCCAAAGAATATTTGTCTGGCGCGCTCGGCGCGATGCTCGACTTGGGAAGCGGACGCGGACCGATGAACCATGCGTTCGCGATTAAATGCGAATAGAGTCGCAAGACTTGCGGCTTGCGTCGCCGCGCGATACGCTGCTTAACGAGTTTGCTTTCAACTGCGAGCAAACAGACTCGCGCACTTATTTCGACAGGCTCAATGAACGCATTGCGATGACGACAGTTTTTAATTCCTGATTGCGAATTGAAAATTCCATGTTCCGCTTGTCAAAATGTTTTCTGTGCCGTCGGAACGGATTGTCGCTTTTCTCACGAACATTTGGTATTCGCCTTCGGAAAGCGCGGGGATAAAAAATCGCAGGCGTTCGTTTGATTTGCTTAAAAAGCGTTCGGGTTCTATGCGGAAAACTTCGCCCGTAGCAATGTTTGTTATGAATATGCCCGACTTTTCGCTTTGAAAGTGACGATCCTTTCTAAAAATCAAGTTTCTGCCCGTTATAGTGACGAACTCGCTTTCTGAAATCGTGAGCAAATCTTCCCCCGTGCGCTCCACCGTCGCTCGCATAATCGAAGGATTTTGTTTTGACTTTGACACAAACTCCGTGCGGAAATTCTTTGTCGCCTTGGCCGCTTGCGCGCTCGGCGTGAACTTTAGCGTGTAATTCAAGCCGCGCCCGTTTGCTATTTGCTGTTCGGTAATCGCGCCGTCAACTTGTGGCGAAAGCACGCCCATCCCGCAAAGGCTTACGGCGTTCCCGTTTTTTAATGCGTCGAGCATTTCGGCGTGATAAAGGCGCAGAACGAGAAGCAACATTTCTTCTGAAACTCCGACATGTTTTCTCTTCAACTCTCTAATTATGTCGAATTCGTCAACTGTTTTTGCAAGCACACGCCCATATTTTGCCTTTACGCCCGGCAAATTTGATTCTTCTATCGCGACTGGAATGTACGGAATCGGCTCGCCTTTGTAGGTGTATTTTGTTGATTTTTTCATTGACAAAACCTCCGTTTTGTGATATTATTCATTGTCTGCAAGGCGATTTTTCCTTGTGCTTTATTTTCCAAAGAAAAATGTCCTTGCCCTAACTACTGCAAAACCTTGTCTTATACTACCGTAAAATCTTGTCCTAGTCTAGTGCAAAACTTTGTCTTAACTACGCACAAAATCTATTATAGCGGTGTTTGATACTTGTTTACAGGCGATTCGCGCATATTATTACAAGCGATTTGCATACACTAGTATTGACTATTCATACACACTGATACTAGTTATTTACATACACTGATATTGAGCATTTAGATACACTGTTATTGACTGTTTATACACACTGACAATAGTTGTTTACATAATAAGAGCAACAAACCCCGACGATTGCGTCGAGGTTTGTTGATTGCATTGCATCGGTTTCTACAGTCTCAAGTCGCATGGCTGCGCCATGCTTTCGAGTTTTTGTTTGGTCGAAATGCTTGCAAACAAAAACTCTCGGCTGGCTTTCTATTCAATCCTGCTTTCAAGGAACGCGCGGTAGCCTTTGAACGATTCGTAGATGTCCACCTTGCTAGTGATTTCCCACGGCGAATGCATGTTCAGGACTCCCACGCCCGAATCTATGACGTTCATTCCGTAGTTCGCCATGATGTAGGCGATTGTTCCGCCGCCGCCCGCGTCCACTTTTCCCATTTCCGTCATCTGGAACGAGACTCCCGCATCGTCGAAAATCTTTCGAATTCGCGCGATGTATTCAGCGTTCGCGTCGTTGCTTCCGCTTTTTCCGCGAGAGCCTGTGAACTTGTTCAGCGCGATTCCACGGCAAAGGTAGCAGCAGTTGTTCTTTTCCATCACTTCGGGATAGTTCGGGTCGAACGCCGCGCTCACGTCGCTTGAAAGCATCTGCGAGTTCGCAAGGCATCGCCTCAAGCCCAGCTCGCTGTAGCCGCCGAGCAAGTCGTACACTTCCGCCACGGCGTTTTCGAAAAACCGCGAATGCATTCCAGTCGCGCCCACGCTTCCGATTTCTTCTTTATCGACCAAAAGGCAAAGCGCGGTGCGTTCGGTCTGCGGCAGGTTTTCGATCGCCCTGAACGAAGGATAGGCGCAAACCCTGTCGTCCTGACCATAAGCCATTATCATGCTCGAATCGAATCCGTAGTTTTTCGCCTCGCCCGCGGGCACGGCTTCCAATTCCGCGGAAACGAAGTCCGCCTCGTCCATGCCGTATTTTTCTTTCAGGATTTTCAAGATGTTTTCCTTGACGGGATTTTTCTTTTCCTTTGAATCCTTCTCGGCTTTCAGCGGAACGCTTCCCACGAGAATGTTCAAAGCCTCTCCCTCGACGACTTTGCTCGCGCGCTTTTCTAGCTGGTCTGCGGAAAGGTGGATGAGCAAATCCGAAACGCCGAAAACCGCCTCGCCTTCGCCGTCACCGATCGAAACGCGGACTTTGCTTCCGTCCTTTTTCGCCACAACGCCGCGCAACGAAAGCGGAGTGGTGACCCACTGATATTTTTTTATGCCGCCGTAATAATGCGTGTCCAAGAACGCGAGGCCTTCGCTTTCGTAGAGCGGGTTCTGCTTGATGTCGAGGCGCGGCGAATCGACGTGCGCTCCGAGAATGTTCATTCCTTCCTGCAAGTCGCCGCTTCCAATCTGGAAGAGCGCGAGAATTTTTTCCATCGCGCAGACGTAAACCTTGTCGCCCGCGCGCAATTTCTTCCCGGATTTTTTCACTTCTTCAATAGAAACGAATCCGTTCTTTTCCGCGCGCGCCTTGAAATATTCCACGCACTCGCGCTCCGTCTTGTTGGCGGAAATAAATTCGCGGTATTCCTCCGCGAAGTCCATCACAGATTTTTTGTCGTCATATTTTTCCCAAGCGTTTTTGTTTTCCATAAATTAAATTATAGCGAAAAGCGGAAAAACATTCAATCGAGAAAATATGGCGATGTTTTGTTTTTTGGAGGGGGAAGTCTCCCCCTCGCTTCCAAGACAAGTCACTTCGCAAATGCCCCTGCAAGTAGCGTCATTTGCTCCGCTTTGTTGCCTTGTCCGCTACCCCTGCTGCGGGGACACCCCGCAACGCCCCGCCTTGCATCGCAAATCAAAGGTTTTCTACCGAGTTTTGCTTCGAAAAAAACTCGCGAAGTTTTGGAAAAGCTCGCAACGCCTCGCAAGCCTTGTGCAAAAATCAAATCGACTGGCAAATTCATTTTTTTGCTTTTTTCTCTTGATTTTGTTCCAAGAATTTGGTATATTTTAAACTGAAACACTAGCGGAAATTTCCGCGAGAATTTTATTTGTTAGGAGTTTTTACTATGGAAGTTAAAGACATCAAACATGCGAAAATCAAAGCATGGGTTGAAGAATGTATCAAGATGTGCGAGCCGGACGCTGTGTATGTCTGCGACGGATCGACGGCGGAATACGACCGCTTGATGAAAAAGTGCGTGGACGCGGGGCTTGCCACTCCGCTTGCGAAAAAGCCGAACAGCTTCCTTTTCCGCTCGCTTCCGTCCGACGTGGCGCGCGTGGAAAACCGCACGTTCATTTCTTCGGTAAAAGAAGACGACGCGGGTCCGACGAACCACTGGATTGATCCCAAGGAACTCAAGGCGACGATGAGCGGCCTGTACAAGGGCTGCATGCACGGACGCACGATGTACGTGATTCCGTTCTGCATGGGACCGCTCGGATCTCCGATTGCGAAATATGGCATCGAGCTGACCGACTCAGAGTACGTCGTCCTCAACATGGACATCATGACCCGCGCGGGCGAGGCGGTGTGGCAGTACCTCGGCACTGACGGCGACTTCGTTCCGTGCCTCCACTCGGTCGGAAAGCCGCTTAACAACGGCGAAAGCGACAACGGCATCTGGCCGTGCGCCGATGTCGAGCACAAGTACATTTCCCATTTCCCGGAAGAGCGCCTCATCTGGTCCTACGGCTCAGGCTACGGCGGAAACGCGCTCCTCGGCAAGAAATGCTTTGCGCTGCGCATCGCTTCCGTCATCGCGCGTGAGGAAGGCTGGCTCGCAGAGCACATGCTCATTTTGAAACTGACGAATCCCCAGGGCGAAGTCAAGTACGTTACGGGCGCGTTCCCGTCAGCGTGCGGAAAGACGAACCTCGCCATGCTTATCCCGACGATTCCGGGCTGGAAGGTCGAGACGGTGGGCGACGACATCGCCTGGATGAAATTCGGCGACGACGGACGCTTGTACGCGATCAACCCGGAGGCTGGTTTCTTCGGCGTGGCTCCGGGAACTTCGGCTGAATCGAACAAGAACGCGCTCATTTCTGCGGAAAAGAACACGATTTTCACGAACTGCGCTTTGACGGAAGATGGCGACGTGTGGTGGGAAGGAATCGGCTATCCCGCGAAGGGCAAACTGGTTGACTGGAAGGGCGCGACCCGCGACGCATTGCCGAAAGACAAAGCACCAAAGGGCGAGGAAATGGCGCACCCGAACGCGCGCTTTACCGCGCCCGCAAAGCAGTGCCCGTGCATCGCGAAAGAATGGGAAGACCCGAAAGGCGTTCCGATTTCCGCGATTCTATTCGGCGGCCGCCGCCCATCTACCGTTCCGCTCGTACATCAGGCGCGCAACTGGAATCACGGCGTGTTCCTCGGCTCGATTGTCGGCTCTGAAATCACTGCGGCTTCCACGATCAATGCCGCTGATGTCGGAAAAATCCGCCGCGACCCGTTCGCAATCCTGCCGTTCTGCGGCTACAACATGGGCGACTACTTTGCGCACTGGATCAACGTGGGCGCAAAGGCGGATCAGGACAAACTGCCCAAAATCTTCTATGTGAACTGGTTCCGCAAGGACGACGAAAACAAGGACTTGCCGGGCGGATTCATGTGGCCGGGCTACGGCGACAACAGCCGCGTCCTCGCATGGATTTTCGACCGCTGCGACGGAAAGGACAACTTCGTTGACACGCCGATCGGCTACATGCCGAAAGAAGGCGCGCTCAACCTCGATGGACTTGCCGACGTGTACAAGGCGCAGATTCCCGCAATCACCGCCGTTGACAAGGAAGGCTGGCTCAAGGAATGCAAGGACATCCGCGAGAACCACTATCCGAAGTTCGG
>CAMWIU010000017.1 GCA_947174385.1 uncultured Treponema sp. | reverse complement strand
TTGCACGTAACGTCGAGGTCGCCCACGCCCGAAATCGAAGTGAACGTTTCGGCGGGAGTCGCGCCCATCGCAAATCCGAGCGTCTGGATTTCGTTGAGCCCTGCGGCCATCAAAAGCGATTCCGTGTTGTCGCCGAAAATTTCCGAAGTTTCCGAAAGCGCGTCGAGCGCGCCGTAGACCACGGCTATCACGTTTTTCGCCGCCGCGCAAATCTGCACGCCCACCACGTCGAGGCTCGAATAAGGCATTATTCCGGGAACGCGCATCAACTCGCGGAATTTTATCGAAACCTTGGGATTTTCGCTCGCCGCCACAAGCCCCGTGATTTTTCCCATCGCCACTTCTTCGGCATGGCTCGGTCCTGAAATGTAGCAAGTCGAGCCTTTGTACGAAGGCGGAAGGACGCTTTCCATCGTCTCAAGAATTAGGCGCGGAACGCTATCGCTCGGAACGAAGCCTTTCGTGAGCACGCCGATGTTCGCAGTTCCTTCGGCGATACATTTCACGCCGAGAATTTTTTTGATTGTCGAAGCCAAATAAAGCGAAGGGCTTGCCAAAACGAGGAATTCTTTTTCCGACGCGACTTCTTCTATGTCGCTGGAGGCGCGAAGATTTTTTTCAAGCTTGAATCCGCCCAAAAACCGCTTGTTTTCGTGCTCGTCATTTATGGAAGAAACAACGTCGCCTTCCATCGCCCAAAGCGTGACATCGTGCCCGCCGCGCGCCAAAGCCTGCGCGAAGGCCGTTCCCCACGCGCCCGCTCCGAGAATTCCGACAGTCTTTTGTGAAGCCATACAATTCCTTAATAAAATCGCAAAACCTGAGTTGAAAACCGCGCGACATTTCAGCGACGATTTCAACGTCCCAATTTAATACCAAACCGAAGAATTGTCTTCCCAGTCAATCAATTCTTCTTGCTTGAAGAACAAATTGATTTCGCGCTCCGCGCTTTCATCGCTGTCGGACGCATGGATTATGTTGCACTGAGTGTGAAGGCAAAAATCTCCGCGAATCGTGCCGGGCGCGGCTTCCGAAGGGCGCGTCGAGCCGACCAATTTTCGCACAATCGAAATGCAGTCGTCGCCCTGCAAGCACATCGCCACCACGGGTCCTGAAGTTATGTAATCCACAAGTTCGCCATAAAAAGGCTTTTCCTTGTGCTCGGCATAATGACGCGAAGCCAATTCCTGCGAAACATTCATCATCTTGAGGCCGACAAGCTTGAGCCCTTTTTTTTCAAGGCGGCCGATCACTTCGCCCACAAGCCTACGATTCAAAACGCCAGGCTTCAACATTGCAAAACATCGTGTTCCCATAATTTGTCCATTATACAGGATTTCGAACAGTGTTTCAAGCACTTTCGCGAAAAATGTGGACGCGCAGAAAACGTCTTCAATGGCATAAAATTGCGCACGGATTTCTGAAATTTCGGCGTGGTTTTCCGGCGCATTTTACGAAACGCTATTTCGTGTACAAAGCCTTTATTTCCTTCGCGTAGATTTTTTCGATTTGATGGCGCATCACAGTCTGCTTGGCGTTTATTTCCCTGCCAATCTTAAAGCTTTCGGGAAGAAGCGCGAATCGCGCCACGCGCTCGCACGTGCGGAATCCGTTCTTGTCGTCCACAAGGCTGTCGATTTCCTCGCGAATCAAATTGTGAAATTCGCTTGTCTCCAAAAGAGTGTCGTAGGAATCGTAATAAATTCGGTTTTCGCCCGCGAACTGCAACGCCGCGTCCTTTTGCGGAACGATGAGAGCCGCGATGTATTTTTTGTCCTGCCCGACGACGACGGCGGACTCGACGAACTTGGAGCGGCAAATCGCGTTTTCCACCACCTGCGGCTCGATGTTCTCGCCGTCCAAAAGAACGATCGTGTCCTTGGCGCGTCCCGTAATCGCGATTTCATTCCAAAACGAAAGCATCGCGATGTCGCCCGTGTTTATCCAGCCGTCCTTGTCCAAGACCTTTTGCGTAACGTCCGGACGGCGATAATAGCCTTTCATCACTTGACGGCCGCGCGCGAAAAGGAGACCGCGTTTCCCAGGACCGAGCGGAGCGTCGCTCAAAGGAACGCCGTCTTTTTGCGCAACGATTTTCACTTCCGCGCTCGGGAAAACTCTTCCCACGCAGCCGGAGCGGTTTCTGGCGGGACTTCCCATCGCGAGGAAAGGCGCGGTCTCGGTCATTCCGTAGCAGTCCAAAAGCTTCACGCCGAGAGTCCTGAAAAACAAGTCCGCCTCGCGCTGGAGCGAGCCGCCGCCGCAAAGCAACGCCTGGATTTTTCCGCCGAGACGCTTCTTTATCTTTCGGAACACGAGCAAGTAGCAAAGCCAATAGAACGGCGAAAGGAGCGCGAACGGAATTATGCTGTAAACTTTGTCGATGACGCTTGTCTTGAGCGAAAAGTGGCAGACGAGCGAAAAGAACCTGTCGTGCGCCCAAGTCCACGCCGCGCCGATTTTCATCGAAAAATTGAAAAGCAGGAAAGTAAAACGGTTTTTCTTTTTTTGGGCGCGGTAGAAACTTTGCACGAACGCATCCCAAAGGCGCGGAACTCCCGCAATCCACTGCGGATGGATCGCATCGATGTCTTCCTGCATTATCGAAATGGCGGGCTTGGAATACGCGATTCCGCTTTTGAGCGTGATCGCAAAATAAGTGAGCGCGCGTTCCATTATGTGCCACACTGGAAGAACCGAAAGCCACATGTCGCCTTCGTGCGCCGTCACAAGGACATCGTGCGCCACTTCGCACTGCGCAATGAAATTGTCGTGGGTGAGCATAACGCCCTTCGGAGTGCCGGTCGTGCCGCTCGTGAAAATCACAGTCGCAACGTCGCCGCCTTCTGTCTTTTCCATTTCGGCTTCAACGGCCTTTCGCATCGCGTCGGTGGAGCGGCGTGCCATGTCTTCAAGGTCGATGAATTTGTGGACGCGGATTCCGAGCAAAGCCGCGCGTTCCATCGTCAAATCCGTGGGCGTGTCGAACAAAACCGCGTCCTCCAAGTCGGGCACTTCCTCGACTTTTTCGAGCACCTTGTCAAGCTGCCGCCCGTTTTCGAAAAAGCAGATTCGGCAGTTCGTGAAATTCAAGATAAAGCGGATTTCGCTTCCCATCGAATCGCAACCACGCGGAACGTCTGCCGCCCCCAAAGAAAGCAGCGCGAGGTCGGTCAAAAGCCATTCGCGGCGGTTGTCGCTGATGAGTCCGACGAGGTCGCCGCGCGAAACGCCCAAATCGCGAAGGACGCAAGCCATGTCCAAGACGCGGCGATACACAAGGTCGTATCTTAGCGCGTCGTAACTTCCAAGCTCGTTCTTGTACGACTGCAACACGACATAGCCGCATTCCTCGGCGCGGCGTTTAAAAAGAAGCGGCAAGTTTTTCGGCAGGACTTCCCTTTTTTCGCGGAGACCTAAAATCTTTTTTACCTTGTCAATTTTTCCCATTTGTCCCTCGGCGAATTCCTAGTATAAACGATAAATTGAAGAAGTGCAAGCGGTGGCGATTTTTTCACTTGATTTAAAACTGAATTCGCTGTAAAATATTCTATAGTTTTCTGCGAAAACTCATTGGCTTTATGCGCGTTTTCATTCCATAAAATAAAAGCGCACATAAAACGATAATTTTCAATTAAAAGGAGCACTTATGTTCAGCTACAAGGACATCGGCCTCGTGAACACAAAAGACATGTTCGCAAAGGCTATGAAAGGCGGATACGCGATTCCCGCGTACAATTTCAACAATATGGAACAGATGCAGGCGATCATTCAGGCTTGCGTCGAAACGAAGTCGCCAGTAATCTTGCAGGTTTCAAAAGGCGCGCGCGCTTACGCCGACAAATTCATCCTGCGCAACATGGCGCGCGGCGCGGTGGAATACGCCGAAGAACTCGGCTGCAAGATTCCGATCGTGCTTCACTTGGATCACGGCCCGAATTTCGAAGTGGCGAAGGACTGCATCGACAATGGCTTTTCTTCCGTAATGATTGACGGCTCGGCTCTTCCTTATGACGAGAATGTCGCGCTCACGAAAAAAGTCGTGGACTACGCGCACCAGTTCGACGTTACGGTCGAAGGCGAGCTCGGAGTTTTGGCGGGCGTGGAAGACGACGTCGTGGCGGCGGAAAGCCACTACACGAAGCCCGAAGAAGTGCAGGATTTCGTTTCAAAGACAGGAGTCGATTCGCTCGCAATTTCAATCGGCACTTCGCACGGACGCTGCAAATTCACGCCCGAACAGTGCACTCGCAGTCCCGACGGAGTTTTGATTCCGCCGCCGCTCGCGTTCGACGTTCTTGAAGGCGTTGAGCAAAAGCTTCCCGGATTCCCGATCGTTTTGCACGGCTCTTCTTCAGTTCCGATGGAATACGTCCGCATCATCGAACAGTTCGGCGGAAAGATTCCTGATTCGGTTGGAATTCCCGAAGAGCAGCTCAGAAAGGCGGCGAAATCCGCGGTCTGCAAAATCAACATCGACTCAGACGGAAGGCTTGCGATGACGGCCGCGATTCGAAAATTCTTCGCAGAAAACCCGGGCAAATTCGACCCGCGCGAATACTTGGGACCTGCCCGCGAAGAACTCAAGAAAATGTACATGCACAAAAACATCGAAGTTCTCGGCTCGGCAGGACACGCGCTTGACTAGTCGAAACTAAATTTGGCGCAAGCCTTTGGCTTGCGCCAAAACTCTATGGCAAAATTCGGCGGACAAAATCCGCCTTAAAAAATATTTTTCTTTTTTTTGTTCCTATGAAAAAAGATTTTTCCGCACGACCGATCAAGGTTTTTCTTTCGTATTTTTTGCCGCACAAAAAACTTTTCGCGCTCGACTTGCTTTGCGCCACATTCATCGCGGCAATCGACGTCTCGTTTCCGATGCTCAGCCGCTGGGCGATAGATTCCGTGATTCCCGAAAAAAATTTTCGCGCATTCTTCACATTGATTTTCGCGATTTTTGCGGCGTACATTTTCCGCAAATTGTGCTCGTATTGCGTGACCTATTGGGGACACGTTTTCGGAAACCTTGTCGAAGCGGACATGCGGCGCGACATTTTCGCGCAAATCGAACGCCAGTCGTTTTCATTTTTCGACAAAAACCGCACGGGCGCGCTGATGAGCCGCGTGACGAACGACCTTTTCGACATAACGGAATTGGCGCATCACGGCCCGGAAGATGTCTGGACTTCGCTTTTGACGCTTTTCGGCTCGTGCTTTTTGCTTTTCAAAATCCGAATGGAACTCGCAATAATCGTCTTCGCGTTTCTTCCAATCGCGATCGCGCTCGTGATATTTTCGCGCAAAAGCCTGATGCGTTCCTCGAAAAAAGTGAAGGAAACTACGGCGGAAATAAATTCCGCGATTGAATCGAGCATTTCGGGAATACGGGCGACGCAGGCATTTACGAACGAAAAATTCGAGCAGGAAAAATTCGATTCGGGAAACGCCAATTTCGTCCGCGCGAAACAATGGCGGTACAAGGCGATGGCGACTTTCCAATCCAACATCGAATTCGCGAACAATATTTTATACCTCGTGGTTTTGGCGGCGGGCGGATTCTTCATCATGCGCGGGAAAATGAAAGTCTCAGATTTAATCGCGGCGAACCTGTTCGTGGCGGCGTTCACCGCGCCCATCGGAAAGCTTTCATTTTTTACCGAGCTTTTCACGACCGGAATGGCGGGATTCTCGCGTTTCCTTGAAATCATGCGCACCGACACTTCGATAAAGGAAGCGGACGACGCAGTGGAAATAATCGGCGCGCGCGGAAACATAAGATTCGAAAACGTCGGATTTTCATACAATGAAAATTTTCCCGTGCTGAAAAACGTGAACCTCGAAATACGCGCGGGAGAAAAGCAGGCTCTCGTGGGAACTTCGGGCGGCGGAAAAACCACAATCTGCAATTTGATTCCGAGATTCTACGAAACGAGCGAAGGCAGGATTCTTTTGGACGGAATCGACATCAAAAAACTCAAGGTGGAAAATCTGCGAAAGCAAATCGGAATCGTTCAGCAGGAAGTTTTTCTTTTCGCGGGAACAGTCCGTGAGAACATCGCCTACGGAAAAGTCGGAGCGAGCCTCGAAGAAATCGTAAATGCCGCAAAGCGCGCCGAAATCCACGACGACATTATGAAAATGCCGCAGGGCTACGACACGATCGTCGGGGAGCGAGGAATCACGCTTTCGGGCGGGCAAAAGCAGCGCGTCTCCATCGCGAGGTGCTTTTTGAAAAATCCTCCGATACTGATTTTGGACGAAGCGACGAGCGCGCTCGATTCCGCCACGGAATTGAAAATCCAAGGCGCGTTCGACGCTCTTTCGAAAGGACGCACGACAATCGTAATCGCGCACAGACTTTCCACAATCCGCAACGCCGACAACATCGCAGTGATCGGCGAGCACGGAATCACAGAAAGCGGCACGCACGACGCGCTCATCGCAAAGGGCGGCGAATACAAAAGGCTCTGCGAAAGCCAGTTCGCGCGCAAATAGGAATCCGCTTCATTCGCGAAATTCATGCTTCATTCACGAAATTTCCGCTCCGTTCTTCAAATTTCCGCTTCGTTCGCGAAATTTCCGCCACGTTCCTCAATTTTCCGCTTCATTCTTCAAATTTTCGCTTCGTTCGCGAAATTTCCGCTTCATTCTTCAAATTTTCGCCAGAATATTCACGAACGAAGTCCATTCCCGAATATTTATTCATATTCTTGAAATCCCTGCATAAATATTCAAGAATATGTTCCATTCGTGAAATTTACGCTCCGTTCCTGAAATTTCTGTTCCGTTCCTGAAATTTCTGTTCCGTTCACGAAATTTCCGCCACGTTCATGAAATTCCTTCTCCGTTCGTGAAATTCCCTCTCTAGAAAATAAAGAAAGACGTGCGCGAGCAAGAAAGACATCCCGCCCTCTCGCACGCCCCACACTATTCACTATTCCCCATTAACTATTCACTATCTTTAAGTTTCTTCCGTAAATCCGCCCGAGGAACGCCAGTTTTTCCGCGCGCGCTTCGGTAAGCTCGGACATTTCGAAACGCCAAGTCCAGTTCGCGCCGACCGTGCTGGGAGTGTTCATTCTGCCTTCGTTAGAAACGCCGAGAATGTCCTGAATCGGAATCACCGCCATGTCCGCGGTGGAAGCGAGCGCGCACCTTACGAGCGCGGCGCAAAGTTCGCCCGAATCGCACAATTTTCTCGCCTCGGCTTCGGAAACTTCCTTTCCGAATGCATATTCTGCCGCAAGCCGCACGGAGGAATCGGGCGCGTTTTCAAGCCAGCCTTGCATCGTGTCGTTGTCATGCGTTCCGGTGTAGACGACGCAGTTGCTTCCGTACATGTGCGGAAGGAAGGCGTTCGTCATGCCTTCGGCTCCGGCTTCGCCCGCGTCGAACGCGAATTGCAAGACTTTCATTCCGGGGAATTCGAAATCGTCACGGAGCGCGCGCACTTCGTCGGTTATCACGCCCAAATCCTCGGCGATGATCGGGATTTCGCCCAACCTTTTTTTTATTTCGGAAAAAAGTGCGTGGCGCGGGCCTGCGATCCATTTTCCTCCGATGGCGTTTTCCGCGCCATAAGGCACGGACCAATACGCTTCGAATCCTCGGAAATGGTCGATGCGCACGAAGTCGGTGAGTTCTTGGCAGCGGCGGATTCGCTTTACCCACCAATCGTAATTTTCCGCCGCCATCGCGTCCCAGTCGAAAAGCGGATTTCCCCAAAGCTGCCCTGTCGCGCTGAAATAATCCGGCGGAACTCCCGCCACGCAAATCGGCGTGCCGTCCTTTTGAAGCTGGAAAAGCCTTTGGTTTGCCCAGACATCGGCGGAATCGGGAGCTACGAAAATCGGAATGTCGCCGATGATTTTCACGCCCTTGGAATTGGCGTATTTTTTGAGCGCGCTCCATTGATCCGCGAAGAAAAATTGAATCGTCTTTATGCGCTCGATTTCTTCCACGTGCTCGGAATTCCATTTGGAAACGGCGGAAGGATCGCACGAAGCGAGCGGCTTCGGCCAGAATTTGAACCAAACTCCGCTCGTCTTTTGCTTTTCCGCCTCGGCATCGTACTTCGACTTTATGCTCATGAAATTCGCGAAATTGTCGAGCCAAGCCGAATTGTCGTTTTTGAACGCCTCGTAGCGAACGCGGTCTTGCGCCGAGCAATTTTTTTGGAAATGCGCCGCCGCCTTTTGCAGCGCGGGCATTTTCCAATATACGACCGCGCCGAAATCCACCGCGCCGGAATTCTTCACGTATTCGGGCGGAACTATTTCATCCTTTTGCGCCCAGCCTTTTTCTGCGAGCATTTCAAGGTCAATCAAAAGCGGATTTCCCGCGAACGTGGAAAAGGATGCGTAAGGCGAATCGCCGTAGCCCGTAGGTCCGAGCGGAAGAATCTGCCAAAGCGTTTGGCCTGCCGAAGAAAGCCAGTCAACGAATTTGTAAGAAGGCGCGCCGAAAGTTCCGATTCCGGGCGTTCCCGAAAATGACGTGGGATGAAGCAAAATCCCGCTAGAGCGAATGTTTTTCATTTTTTCAGTATAACACCGCAAAAAAAATCTTGTCAAGTTTTTTTGGAAAAATTTATCGTTGTAAATCGGAAAACTGGTCAGTGATGGCAAAAAACGAGATAAAGCAAACACGAGTTTGAGCGAAACGAACGCGGGGTCTTGGGGCGAAGCCCCAAGCGGTGCTGGGGAAAGTGGGTGGTTTGGAGGGAGAAACCCCCCGCTTCCGAGTAGAGGGGTTCCCCTCTCCCAAATAAAGTCGAGCGGTTTGTTGCCTTTTTCAACAAAGCAATTTTCGCGCGGAAAAACGCGGCGCAAAAAAGCGAAAAATATTGACTAGCGAAAAAAAATAATTTATTCTGAAGCCGCGCCACGAAATTTCGTGGCGAATTGACTTTTCATAAAAAATCAGGAGGAAAAAATGAAAAGAACGACAATTGCACTGGCGGCGGCCGGCGCGATTTTGCTGGCATCATGCGCACGGACGGGGGGTAAAGGACAAGTAAAAATCCGCTACCTCAATTTCAAGCCGGAAGTCGCAAGCTATTATCAAGAATTGGCGGACGAATACGAAAAACAGACTGGCGTAAAAGTCATCGTGGAAACTGCGGCGAACAACGCCTACGAATCCACTCTCACTTCAAAAATGGCGACAAAAGAAGCACCCACGCTTTTCCAAATCAACGGACCGCGCGGCTATGCGAACTGGGCGGATTATTGCGCCGACCTTTCACAGACTGAAATATACAAGCATCTTTCCGACAAGTCGCTCGCCGTTACGCAGGGCGGCAAAGTCTACGGAATTCCGTATGTCGTTGAAGGCTATGGAATCATCTACAACAAGGCGCTCACAGATAAATATTTCGCGCTTCCTTCAAAAGCAACTCCATATTCCAGCATGGACGAAATCGACAATTTCCAAAAATTGAAGGCGATTTGCGACGACATGCAGAAGAACGCTTCCGCGCTCGGAATCGAAGGAGTTTTCGCGAGCACTTCTCTCAAGGCCGGCGAAGACTGGCGATGGCAGACGCACTTGGCAAACCTTCCGGTTTACTGGGAATTCAAAACGAACAATGTGGATCTCGCTTCCGATGCCACGAAAGAAATCAAATTCCAGTACGGCGACCAGTTCCGCAACATCTTCGACCTTTATCTGAACGATTCCACGGTGGACAGAAAGACTGTCGGCACGAAAACCGTCACGGATTCAATGGCCGAATTCGCGCTCGAAAAATGCGTGATGGTGCAAAACGGAAACTGGGCTTGGGGACAGATCGCCGACGTTGCGGGAAACAAAGTTCTGCCCGAAAACGTAAAGTATCTTCCGATTTACACGGGAGTGCCGGGCGAAGAAAGCCAGGGACTTTGCATCGGAACGGAAAATTTCTACAGCATCAATTCGCAGAGTTCCGCCGAAGAGCAGAAAGCCGCCGCGGATTTCGTGTACTGGCTCTACTCAAGCGACTTCGGAAAGAACTATGTCACGAACAAGCTCGGCTTCATCGCGCCGTTCGACACGTTCGGTCCTGCCGAGCGTCCGACAGATCCGCTTGCGAAGGAAATTTTCGCGTGGATGGAAAAGGACGGAATCACTTCGGTTTCTTGGAATTTCACGCTCTTCCCCTCCCAGAAATTCAAGGACGATTTCGGCTCGGCGCTTTTGCAATACGCTCAAGGCCAAAAGACTTGGGACGCGGTGAGCTCCGAAGTTGTCACGAATTGGAAAAAAGAATCCAATATGTAAATGGCACCGGATTTCCGGCGGTTTTTCCATTATTTTAGAAAAAAGAAGGCGGCGCAAAAATGTCGCGTCGCTTTCTTTTTTTCAAGTTCGCGCTTTGCTCGAGCTTGAATTTAGTTTGCGACTCTCGCACAACACCAAAAAGCCACTTATTTGGAGAAAATAATTTATGGAAAAAAGCATAAAAAAAAGAGGCTCGCTTGGCAAATATTTTCCGGTTTTCGTGCTTCCTACCCTGCTCGCCTTCGCGCTGTTTTTCATCGTGCCGTTTTTGATGGGAATCGGACTTTCGTTCACGAAATTCACCACAATCACGAACGCAAAATGGGTCGGCATCGAAAACTATGTCAAGGCGTTCACGACGGACGGCGAATTTTTGCACGCGCTCGGATTCACTTCGCTTTTTACGATTGTTTCTATTATAACCGTGAACGTTTTCGCATTTTCGCTCGCGCTTGCGCTCACGATGGGATTGAAGGGCACGAATCTTTTCCGCTCGGTTTTCTTCATGCCGAATCTTATAGGCGGAATCGTATTGGGCTACATTTGGAATTTGCTGATAAACGGCGTGCTTCAAAAACTTGTCGGCGTGGACATTTCGTTCAAAACCGAATACGGATTTTGGGGACTCGTCATCCTCACGAACTGGCAGCTCATCGGATACATGATGATAATCTACATCGCGGGCTTGCAGAACATTCCGGGCGACTTGCTCGAGGCGGCGGCGATTGACGGAGCGTCTCCCGCGCGAGTTCTGTTCAAGATAAAGATTCCGATGGTGATGCCTTCGATCACAATCTGCATGTTCCTCACGCTCACGAACACTTTCAAAATGTTCGACCAAAACCTCGCGCTCACAGCCGGCGCGCCCGCGCGTTCTACGGAAATGCTCGCGCTCAACATATACAACACATTCTACGGAAGGACAGGCTGGCAGGGCGTGGGTCAGGCAAAGGCAGGCGTGTTCTTCGTGATAGTCGCAGTCATAGCGTTCGCGCAGCTCAAGGCGACCACGCGAAAGGAGACAGAACAATGACACACAATCTCTACAGGCAAAAACAGGCGACAAAGCAAATCGCTTTTTTCGCGATGGTCGTGCTCACGGCGATTTTCCTCGTGCCGATTTTTCTCGTGCTCGTGAACTCGTTCAAATCGCGCTTGTACATTTCCAGCGCGCCGTTTTCGCTTCCGAACGAAGAGACGTTCGTCGGCTTTCAAAACTACATCGCAGGACTTTCCACGGCGGGATTTTTCGCGGCGTTTTTGCGCTCGCTTTTCATAACCGTATTTTCCACGGTAATCATTATCGTCTGCACGTCGATGACATCATGGTTCATGGTGCGCGTGAAAAACAAATTGACGGGCGCGCTCTACTATCTTTTCGCGTTCAGCATGATCGTTCCGTTCCAAATGGTAATGTACACGATGACGTTCGTCGTAAACAGGATGAATTTCGACAACATTTTCGGAGTCGTGTTCGTGTACCTCGGATTCGGCGCGGGACTTTCGGTTTTCATGTTCACGGGATTCGTCAAGGCGATTCCGCTCGAGCTTGAGGAGGCGGCGGAAATCGACGGATGCAATCCGCTCCAAACTTTTTTCCTCGTCGTCTTTCCGGTCTTGAAGCCCACGGCGATCACAGTGGCGATTTTGAATTCGATGTGGATTTGGAACGACTATCTCCTGCCCTACCTCGTGCTCGGCACGGACAACAAGACAGTTCCGGTGGCGATTCAAATCGCGATGCAAGGTGCATACGGCGCGACCGACTACGGCGGGTTCATGGCGATGCTCGTCCTCGCGATAATTCCGATCGTGATTTTCTACATTTCGGCGCAGAAGTACATCATAAAGGGCGTGATTTCGGGAGCGGTCAAAGGCTGACGCTTTCACGAAACATTTCAAGTCGTTTTCGTTTCAGCGCGAAACGACTTTTCGGCATTCACGAATTTTTTTCGCGATGCAGGAAAATAAAAAAGGCTTTTTGCAAAGAAGCAACATAACTCTTTTATGCTGGCGGGCGACGCCCGCCAGCATTTTTTGTCATTTTATCAATTTGTCGAGTTCGGAATTCAGCCTTGCGAAATTCTCGTTTCCTGGATTGAGCGCGATCACTTGGCGCAGATAATATTGCGCCTTGCGGTAATCCTTTTTTTGGAAATAAATTTCGTACATTCGAAAAAGCGCGTCAAAATTGCGCGGGTTCGCGATTACGGCGGAACGCAAGTCCGAAAGCTGCGCGGTTTCCCCCGAAACCAAAAAACTGCGCTGATAGTAAAGAAAACTTTTCATCGCAGACTGAGCTGAATCCAACATTGAATTGATGAAGCGCGAGGCCTGCGCCGTGCGACCAGTTCGCACCATCGCATCGACATAAGATTGAATCGCAGTTTCGTCGTTCGGATTTTTTTCGTAAAGCGCACTTGCCTCTTTCCAAGCCTCGTCTCTATAACCGAGCGCGAGACAAATTTTCACATGCGTCGAAATTGTCTGCACGGAAGAATTCTTCGCAATGAGTTTTTTGCTCGCCGCGTATGCATCCGCCCATTTTTCTTCGTCCGCCAAATTCTTAATCAGAAACGAAAGAGCCTCGGGATTTTCGGGATCGTCCGAAAGAATTTGCGAAGAAAGCTGTGCGCCGCTTCTTCCGCCAATATTCTTTCCGGTTTCGCCCGCGAGGCTCGCCGCATAGAGCACAACCTCGCTGTCGTTCGGATAAAGCGCGAGCGCCCTTTCCATCGTGGCGATTGCGGCGGTGGAATTCCTGTTCCATTCTTTTTGAATCCGCGCGCGAAGCACAAGATATTCTTTTGAATTCGGATTTGACTTCGCGTAAACGTCCAAAAGCGAAGCGGCCTTCAAGTATTCGCCAGTTTGAACGAAAACTTTCGCCCTGAAAAGCACCATTTCCAAATCGGCGGGATTCTGAGTGAGAATCAGCATCGCGTAGCGTTCGGCGGAAGCGTAGTTTCCTCGGTCGAATGAATTTTGCGCCGCCAATTTCAAAAGCTGCAAATTCGAAGGCTGAACCACGATCAAGCGGTCGATTATCGTCTGACTTTCGCCGTAGCGCGAAAGCGCGTTCAGCGCGGATGCCAAGCGGAAATCCACTTCGAATGCGGAAGTGCCTTCGGCCGCCACCTTGAAATGTTCCACGGCTTCCTCTTCTTTTTTCATGTTCACGAAAAGGATTCCCAAAAGATAATTCGCAAGGACGCTTTTTGAATTGATTTCGAGGGCGGCGAGCAAATCATTCTGCGCGCGTCCGTAGTAATCGCTGCGTCCTAAATTTCCGCAAAGCACAAGCGAAGGAAGCGCGCGCGACAAAAAATCCGAGCCGCTCATGGAAGTGTCGTAGATTCCGTTCCGCGCCGATTCAATCGCGCCGACATAGGCGTTTCGCTGAGAAATGTGCGGCTCGCCTGCGGAAAATTCCATGCTCGGCCAAACTACCTTTGCGATTTCATCAATGCAAAACAAAAGCACGTTTTCATTTTCCTCGTATTCCACCGAAGGCTTTTTCAACTTGGCGTAGGCGGAACGCAAACTCTCAGGCGAGCCAATTTCCACGTCGCGCATGATTTCATCCGGGATTCCTGAAAAATATCCCGCATCGTTTTTTTTCTTTGACTTGTCCACGCTGATTTTCGTGACGTGCAGTTCCTCTTCGGGAACGCTCTTGGAAGAATCTTTTTTGGATTTTTTTTCCTTGGATTTTTTCGCCATTTTTTCAAGCGTGAAATTCTCTCCGCCGAAATTTTCAAGCGAAAAATTTTGTGCTGCAAAATCGCCATGCGAAAAAACGAGGATGAAAAATGTCAAAAGGCAAAAAGGCCTTTTCATTTATTCGTAGTCCTCGCTCTCGTATTCTTCGGAATATTTTTCCTCGTCGTCCTTTATGATTGGAAATTTTTCCTTGGCGTTCTGCCTCACGTAATAAAGAGCCATCAAAAACGCTCCGCAAAAAACAAGGAAAATCGGCATGGATTTTCCTAGGAACACGCGCATCGGAACTTTTATTATTTTCAGTTTGAAAAGGAAGAAAAACACGCCAAGCACAGTCATCGCCGCCGAAGGAAAAACATACGCCGTGCGGAATTTCTTGTAATGGATTCGTCCCACCGGCAAAAGCGTCACGCCGAACGTTATAACGAGAAGCGGCCAATGATCGCGGAAAGCAAGCGGAACATTTCGCGCCGTCAAAATCAGGAAAAGCAGCGAAATTATGCACAGGTTGAGCGAGATATAGAACGAAACCGCGTTCCGCGCCAAAATAGAAAAATAAACGAGGAACGCCGTTATCAAAAGGAAAACCGTGTTCAGCACCAAATAATAAGTCTCGCGCTCGCCGATTGGCGGAAGGAAAAACAGGACTATTCCGGCAAGAAAAAAAATTATTCCGAACGCGAGCATGATGTCTTGCGCTTTTTTGTTGTATTTTTCCATAATGCCATTATATTACATTTTGCCCAATCTTGACAATAATCAAATCATAATATATTGTAAAAATTATGAAAATTAAACAAAATTCTCACGGAAAATTTTCTTCGAAAAAGATTCTCGCGGCGGCGATTTCAATATTTTTTTGCGCGCTGAATTTTTCATGTTCCAAAGAAAATCCCGAAAAAAAAATCGAGCTAAAATCGACAATTGAGTTGAAAAAAATGCTTGAGCGCGAAGGCGAACTTTCCGAAAAAAGCCGCTACGCGATAATGAACCAGCTCGCTTCAAAAATGCTCGAAAAAGGCGAAACCGACGAACTTTTGCTTTTGCTCACGGAATTCGTGGAAAAAAATCCGCGCGACAAATACAATTCGTACTGGCTTTTGATGTGCGCCTACTCCTATATCGAAATGGGACAAGAAAAAGTGGCGGAATATTATTTCGAGCGAATCCTGCATTGCTACGACGATCTCGTGGTAAAAGGCCAGTCGATCCATTTTTTGTGCCTTGAACGCCTTGTCCAAATTTCCGAAAATCCGGAAAACCGCATAAGTTATTTCAACACATTGATGAACCGATTTCCTGAAAAAGTGAGTCTCACTGAAATGTACGCGCGGCTCGCAAGCGAATACGAGCGGCTCGGCGACTGGACACGCGCATTAAGAATGTACAAGACTTTTCTCGCGCAGCGCGACGCAGGCTCAATCCAAATCATGGACATGCGAGACATCTACAACCACGCGCGTTCGCTCATAGTGTTCGACAATTCGCCGAAAAACTGGATGTTCAAAAGTTTGGACGAACTTTCCGATACCGTGAAAAGCGCGATCACTCGCAACCAAGGCCCGCGACTTGACGCGATTCGTTCAAAGGCGAATTTTTTCACGGTATCAGGAAGAAGCAGCGAAGGGACTCGGAACAGCCAGGCTAGTTTTAGCATTCAAAACTACATGCATGGAAACCGAATCAATTTTTCCGACGAACTTCTCGCAGGCGAAAACGCGAACGAAGCGTATCTCCGCACAAGCGGATGGACGGAATTCGCTCCTGAATGGTACTTTTATTTCAGGAAGGTGAATTTTCCCGCCGAACCGAAAGTCCACGGAACTTGGGAATGGGCAGGCATCTATATGGGCGATTCTTTCCGATCGAAAAAATGAAAATTTTTTTTTCAAAGGCAGGAAAATGTCTTTTCGCAATTTTGATTTTTTCGTGTCATGAAATTTTTACGCAAGAAATTATTTCTGTTCCACACGACGAAATTCTCTACGAAGAAATCATTCCTGATTTGGAAGACGAAAAAAAATATTCGTCCGCGCAGAACGTCCGCTACACGCCGCCGGATTTGCCGGACGCGCTCCGTCCCGAAGTGGAACGTTTCAGAGAAAGCTATCTTTCGCCCGAACGCGGCGCGGAACTTTTCGTGATTTTGAAAAATGGCGAACGCTACAGGCATTATGTGCGCCGCAAGCTGCTCGAAGAAAATATGCCGCTCGCACTGGAATACATTCCGGTGATTGAATCGAGCTACAAGGCGAACGCCGCGCCGAAAGACGGACGCTCCGTGGGGCTTTGGCAATTTTTGGAAAACAGCATCGCAGGATATTTGCGAAAAACCGAATGGCTTGACGAGCGACTCGATCCTTGGAAAAGCACCGATGCCGCGCTGAAAAAACTCAAGGCGAACTACGACACTTTCGGCGACTGGCTTTTGGCGATCGCCGCCTACAATTGCGGGGCGGGAGCAGTGAGACGCGCGCTCGAAAAATCGGGCGAAAAAAATTTTTGGGCACTCTGCGAAAAAAAACTTATTCCCGAGCACGCCATAAATTACGTTCCGCGCCTGATCGCCATAAGCGACATTGCGGCGAACGAAAAATTCTACGAGGCGGACTTGCCGGAATTTTCTTTCGAGCGCGAAACTTATTCGCCGTTCGATGATTTTGAATATGTGGAAGTTTCTTCTCAAATTTCATTGAAGCGGCTCGCGATGGAAATGCGCATGGACGAAAAAATTTTGCTTTACCTGAATCCCGCGCTTTTGCATGGAATCACGCCGCCAAACGAAACTTATGAAATCCGCCTTCCTGCGGGAATGAAAGAAGCCGCGCGCGACGCGCTTTTTGCCCTTAAGTCAAAAAGGAAAAATGCCGATACTGAATAAGATGAAAAAGGATTTTTTAAAAAAATGCACGCTCGCAATTTTTTTCTTCGCGACAATTTTCAGCGCGACGGCGCAAAGCGGAAAAACTTATGATTCCAACGCGCCGCTTTCTTCCACGAGTTCCGTAAACTGGATGGGAAAAAAATTCACCTCCATGATTTCGTTTGACATGGAAAAGGCGAACATTCCGATGCCGAGCGGAAAAAATTCCGCGATTACAATAATCAATTCGCGCCTTCCGAATCTTATCAAAGATCCGCTTTTGACGCTTTACGTGGACTCGAACCATTCGCTCGGCGACTACATTTTGGAACACAGAGTCAGTCTCGACGACATAATGAAAATCGTCGTTTCGGGAGAAAAATCGCTCGGCTATTTTGACAACGAAAGTTTCCTTTTTAAGACAAAGAAAAATTTGAACTTGAACGACATATCAAGCCTTTTCGTGCGCCACAACGAGCCTTATTCGCGCAGAAAATCCATCGACACAATTTCGTCACGTGCATACACAGGAATCATAATCGACGCACGAGGGCGACTTCCTGTCCACGGAGATTTCGTCGAAGAGCGCGTGAATCCTTGCTTTTTCCCGAAAGTCTGGAGCGAAAAAATGGAAGTCGTCTACGAACGCGGAATGATGGAAAGCGCGTTGGAAAAAGAAATCGGCGAATGCGTCTATGATTGGAGCGATGACAAACGCCGCTACAAAGACCGCATCGGAAGCGACCCCCTCCACATTTCGGCCCAAAAAGTCTACGGCAGAAACCGAACGGATTTGATCATAAGCGAAGACGACACGCTGCGAATTTTTTCCGTTCCGCAAAACGCAGAGCTTTTGAAAAAAGGAAAGATCGTAATCCTTCTCGACCGCGAAGTTCTTGAGCACGATGTGGCAGCCCCGATAAAGGACGAGCCTTATTACACCGTGCTTCGCAACTTGAAACTTTATCCGCTAAAGCATCCCGGCGCGGACAAAATCGAGGACACAGGAAACGTGATTCGCTTCACATACAAACTCAATTTTGTTCCGGATTCGCCGGCGCTTTTGCCCGACGAACTTCCGCGCATCGCAGAACTCGCAGAGCTTTTGAAAAAAGCCATTTCGGAAAATGCCTTTACGATTTTCGTCGGAGGGCACACCGCCGACATCGGCCAGCACGAAAATCAAATGCAACTTTCAGTCGAAAGAACGCAGACCGTGATGAAGCTTTTGATTGAACAGGGAATCAACGAAGAACTTTTCACTTACCACGGCTACGGCGAAACCGTTCCGATCGGAAACAACGAAACGCCCGAAGGCCGCGCAGAAAACCGCCGCGTGGAAATTGAACTGCGCCCGCGCGCGACTTACATTCAGCGAAGCTGGTAAAAATAATTTTCGAATTCTTTCGGAACTGGCGAAACCAATTTTAAAATTTCGCCGGTGCAAGGATGAGGCAATTCCAATTTTCGCGCGTGCAAGAAAATTCTCTGCGCGCTTTCGCCGCCGTAAAGCGTGTCGCCCAAAATCGGCATGCGGCATTGCGAAAGGTGCGCGCGTATTTGATGCGTGCGTCCCGTGAAAAGTCTCGCCTGAACGAGAATCTTTCCCGCGCGCCTTTCCAAAACGCGAAAATCGGTTCTTGCGAATTTTCCGCCGCAAGATTCCGCGACTTCGTCGAATTTCGCTTCCTCGGATTTTTTTGAAATGCGTCCAATAAAATTGCTCACGGAAAATTCTTCGTTTCCAAAATCGATTTCTTTTTCAGGATTTTTCGCGCTTCGCAAAAACGCGCTCGCGCTTCCTGCCGTGTTTTTCGTGCAAACTGCAAGATAGATTTTTTTCACTGCGCGTTCCGCCTCGCCACCTCCCCCGAACATTTCGTGCAAGGCGGCGTTCACGGATTTTTTCTTGGAAAACAAAATCACGCCCGAAGTGCCCTTGTCGAGCCTGTGCACGGCGGAACAATAATTTTCCGCGCCGGGATTTTTTTCGCAAAGATATTTCTGCACCGCGTCGAAAAGCGATGCGCGGCTTTCCAAAAAAGTTTTTTCGCTCGGAATTCCGCACGGCTTGTTCACGGCGAGCAAAAAATCGTCCTCGAAAATTATGTCTTTTTCACAAAGCGAAAATTCGATGTCGCCATTTTGCTTTTCATAAAAAAGTTTTTCGAAGTCGAGCAGGATTTTCACGCGCGAGGAATTTTTCAAAATGAATGCGGGATTTTTCACGGCGCGATTTTCGCAAAAAACATTTCCGCTGAAAATGAGGCGGCGGATTTTCGAATTGCTCAAAAATTTATTTTTTTCCGAATCAAATTCATCGAGCGCGGACGGCAAATTTTCGCGCAAAAAATCATCAAGCCGAGAATTTTTTTTCACGTCAATGAAAATCGTCCGCTTCAAAATATTTTGTAATCCGGACCTTCATTGCCTGCGAAAATTTTCACACGGCATTCTTCCATGCAAATGTTCTCGCAGAACGCAGGCAAATCCATTGCGGCGGGCGAAAGCAAATCGTCGGGATTGAACGAAAGCTCAAGCGAGCATTCCTCACCCTCCCCTGCCAAACGCGAAAACGCCCCGTTCAGCAAAACGACATCGCGCACGGCAGGAAAAACATGGCGCAGATTTTTCTCGTCATATTTTTCTTCCAAAAAAAGCAGCTGCATTTTTTCGATTGCTTTGTGGGAAAGTGCCGCGACCTTTTCGCGCGATTTAAAACCGCAGTTGTTGCAAATCTGCCATTCGGCAAAATCCGAAAAAAAATTCGAAGGCGAAATTTTCAAAGGCTTCAAAGCCGAATTGAACCACGGCACTGCCCTTCCGCACGAATAAAAAATTTCCGCGGCAAAAGCCAAACGCTGCGCGTATGAAATGTCCTGGCTTGAAAAAGTCGCCGTGCATTTTTCCTCGCGCTCGTCGGAATAAATTTGCGGAAACTCAATGTGATTCGGATAAAGCGTCATGGCGAAGTCGAGCCGCTCGCGAAAAAATTTTATCGAGTCGCGCGGCGAAATTGCGAAGTCCGCCAAAAATCCAAAGACGAGATCGGCATCGTTCAAAAGCGCGGCCTTTTTTGAAAAAAGTTTTTTGTCGAAAAAAGCCGCGCTTTTCGGCGAAAAATTTTTCTTCGAATCGACAAACCTTTCGCACGAATCAAATTTCCTCGCGCCGAATTTTTCTGAATTTTTTTCACCAATTTTTTTTGCAATTTCGTCAGCGCGAAAAAAAATGTCGAGCGAGCAAAACAAATCCTTGCAAAGCGCGACTATTTCGCAGTCAATCACTTCCGCCTCGACAGGAATTGAAATGAAAACTTCGGGAATATATTTTTTTGCCTTCGAAAGAAAATTTTTCAGAGAATTCCTGTCGCGCGAAAAAACGCCTTCGTGCAAAGAAAATCGCGTTATTCCTTTTTGCGAAAACGACGCGAGCTGAGAATCCAAATCCGTCAAGTCAAAATTGTATTCGTCTTTCAAAGCAAGTCAGCTACAAAAGTTTGATTCCGCGCTTTTTGCAATCGGCGACAATCTGCGGCGGCCAAATGCTCACTTGCGTTTCGCCGATGTGCGCCTTTTTGAAAAGAAGCATGCAAAGCCGCGACTGCCCGATTCCGCCGCCCAAAGTCTGCGCAAGTTCGCCGCGCAAAAGCCGAGAATGGAACATCAACTTTTCGCGCTCCTCACAGCCGCGCTCTTCCAACTGCGCTTTGAGCGATTCTGGCGAAACTCGTATTCCCATCGAAGAAAGCTCGAAAGGCTGTTCGAGAACTTCGTTCCAAACAACGATGTCGCCGTTCAAGCCTTTGTGTCCGTCGCCAGTTTCCGTAATCCAATCGTCGTAATCTGGCGCGCGTCCGTCATGCGGAATTCCGTCCACAAGCGGCGCGCCGATTCCAGTTATGAAAACCGCGCCGTATTTTTTCGCCACTTTCGCTTCGCGCTCTTTCGGCGAAAGATTCGGATATTCGCGCGCCAAATCGTCGCTGAACAAAAGCTTGATTTCGTCCGGGAGCGTCGGCTTTATCTGCGAATAAAAATCGTAGACGTAAAATTCCGCGCGCTTTATGCAACGGTAGACTTTTTTCACGATTTCGTGCAAAAAGAAAACCGTCCTGTCCACATCGTCAATCGCCATTTCCCAATCCCATTGGTCAACATAAAGCGAGTGAACTGCGTCCAAATCCTCGTCGGGGCGAATCGCGTTCATGTCCGTGTAGATTCCAAATCCGCGAGGCAGAGCCATTTCCGTAACTTTGAGCCGCTTCCATTTTGCGAGCGACTGCACGATTTCCAAATTCTGCTCGCCGAGCGACTTCACGGGAAAACGCACGGGCCGTTCCGTTCCGTTCAAATCATCGTTCACGCCGATTCCGCTTTGCACAAAGAGCGGCGCGGTCACTCGCGTCAAATTCAATTCGGTGGAAAGCGCAGTTTGAAAAAAATCCTTCAAAAGGACAATGCCGTGCTCGGTCTGCGTTTCGTCGAGAATCGGCTTGTAGTGCGCTGGAATCGCATTTTTCTTCATAAAAATCCTCGTGTAAAATCGTGCCAATTTCAAGCGCACGATCGCAAAGAATATTTTTCCATTATACAACTTCTTCAAAAAATCCGCAAGATGTGATACAATGAATTATGAAAAGAATTTTTTCGCGAGCCTTTTTTTCCGCGCTAATTTTCATCTTGAACTTTTCGTGCGCCTCTTCAATTCGCGGCGAAAATTTTTACGACGATATTTTTCAAAACGCGGATTCAATTCAATTGGAAATTCCGCTTTGCAAGGCGGCGGAAAAAAATTCCGAAAGGCGCGACACGCATCAAATCGTCCGGCACGAAGGCTACACTCTTTGCTACCGCGAAAAATTCGAGCAGGCAGAATGGGTGGCGTACACTCTCGACGCGGAAAAATTGCAAAAGGCCGCATCGCGCAAAAATAATTTCCGCGAAGATCCCGACGTGCGGACTTATTCCGCGCAACTGGAAGACTACAGGCACAGCGGCTACGACCGAGGACATTTGGCGCCGGCGGCGGACATGGCGTACAGCGAAAGCGCGATGACCGAATCGTTTTTGATGAGCAATATTTCGCCGCAAGTCCACGCATTCAACGCGGGAATTTGGCTTCGCCTTGAACAATACGTGAGGACGCTCGCAGGAGAAAGCGAAAAAATTTTCGTCGTCACAGGCCCGATTCTCGAAAAAGATTCATACGAAACAATCGGCGTAAATCGCGTGGCAATTCCCGAATTTTTCTACAAAGCAATTCTCGCGCTCAAAAACGGCGAGTTCAAAATGTTCGCGTTCATCGTTCCGAACGAGCAGAGCAAAGAAGAAATTTGGCATTTCCAAACGACAGTGGACGAAATCGAAGCGCTCACCGGAATCGACTTTTTTTGGCAGCTCGACGACGAAATCGAAAACGCGCTGGAACGTCGCAAATGAATTTTGCACTTTCGCGAAACATTTACGCAACAAGCGCACGAAAATAAAATTCTTTTTTAAGGCACTTGATTCGCACTGCGCGGCACGCGCAGATTAAAACAATTTCCTATTAGAAACAAGCGTCCCAAAACAAAATTATTTTTTAAAACGCTTAATGCCAATGTGCGAGAGCACAAGGTAAAATAATTTCCACTTACGCAACAAGTGCACGAAAACAAAATTCTTTTTTAAAACGCTTGACAAAAATTTCTTTTTTTGCTAATATAAAAATCCACGGCGGAATAGCTCAGTCGGTAGAGCACACGGCTCATATCCGTGATGTCTATGGTTCGATCCCATATTCCGCTAAAGCACG
Organism: uncultured Treponema sp.; assembly: GCA_947174385.1. Classification (GTDB taxonomy): domain Bacteria; phylum Spirochaetota; class Spirochaetia; order Treponematales; family Treponemataceae; genus Treponema_D. The sequence goes on along the minus strand of CAMWIU010000017.1, from coordinate 5,241 downwards.
CGCAAGTCGCGTGTTTTTTTTTGCATTAATTTCCATTCAAAATCCACAAATAAAACTCATCGCAAAGCGGCATTGGGAATTCGCGCCTTCGCAAGGCTCACCAATTCTTCCGTCTGCGCCTCCGTATACGGCGGGATTTTTTCGGCTTTGGGCGAAAGGCAGCTTTCGTTTTGAAACTGCGCGAAAAACCACGAAGCGTCTTTCGGCAAAAGTCGCGCGATGCGTTCCACTTCGCGCTTTCCCAAAATCGGAGGATACAAAACCGTGCGGAATTCCCGGCGTTCGCATGGAAGCGCGGAAACGATTTTTATCGAGCGCGAAATTCTTTCGCACAAGTCTTTGGATTTCGCGCCAAGCTCCGCGTAGCGTTCGGGCGAAGTCTTAACGTCGAGCGCGACGTAATCCGGTGCGAGCCGTTCGTCTGAAATGAGTTCTTCCAAGCGTTCGGGAAAAGTTCCGTTTGTGTCAAGCTTGATTTTGTAGCCGAGAGAGCGCGCGTTCAAAATAAGATTTTTGGCAAGCGGAAAATCGCAAAGAGCCTCGCCGCCGCTCAAGACGAAGCCCGTCAAAACTTTGCGCCGCCTTTCCAAATGCGCCACGACTTCCGAAGCGGAAACAAATTGCGGCGGAGATTCGCCTCGCCCCGAAAAATTTTCTTTAAAATTTTCTTCGACCAAAGGCGCGTTGTTGCAATACGGGCAGCGCAAATCGCAGCCGCGAACAAAGCACGCCGCCGCGACCCTTCCCGGAAAATCAAGCAAAGTCGTTTTTACAAGGACGCATTTTTTTTCGTCCGCGAAGTCGCTCACGCCGTAACCGCAGAAAGAATTTCTTCGATGTCAGGAACGTTGTGCGCCCGCGAAACTTCCTTGCCGCGCTCGTCGTAGAAAATCGCGGTGGGCGCGGAAAAAACTCCCTTGACCGCGGCTTCGGAAAGCCCTTCTTCCGTGTCCACATCGACGAGTTTTCCTTGAAGCGAAAGTCCGAGAAGGAAATCTTTTACGGGCGGACAATTCGGGCAAGTGCGCCTTGCGAAAAGTTCGTAGGATGAAATTCTTTGGGGTGACGCGGTGTCATAAAAAATTTCGGACTGCTCGATTTCAGTTTCAGGCTGCGCATTTTCTGCGGAATTCGTGGAAATCGCGTACAAAGCCGAATCGCGGAGTTCCAATTCCCTTTGCGGGCCTTCCGAAAGACTTTCAGCGGACAATTTCGGACGCTGCGAAACGGCATCAGGACGCTCGTCGCAATTCAGCTCGAACATCTTTCTTTTTTTGAATTCGTCCGCCTTGCCTTTATTCCAGTTGCGCACGGCGCGGTAGTAGCCGACGATTCGCGCGTAGACTTCGGTCTGCGTTCCGTGAACGTTTTCAAGTTCCGAGCGGACTTGCGCAATCCGCTCGTCAAGTTCTTTCAATTTTGTCTCGTTATTCATCTTATCCCCCAAAAAAATCCTTATTTACAAACTCGCGGCATTCTCAAACGCCAGCGTCCAACTTTGCCAACTCCTCGCGTTCCGCCAAAAGCGCGGAAAGTTTCGCGCGCAATTCGGCTTCTTTCTGCGCCTTGCACTTCGGGCATTCGAAATGCTCGCCCGAAATGTAGCCGTGCACGGGGCAAATCGAATATGTCGGCGAAATCGTCAAATACGGAATCCTGTAATTTTCCATAATTGATTTCACCAAGTCGCGGCAAGCCTTCCAGTCCTTGACGCGCTCGCCCATGAACGTGTGGAAAACAGTTCCGCCGGTGTATTTCGTCTGCAAGCCTTCCTGATGGTCGAGGGCCTCGAAAATGTCGCTCGTAAAATCCACGGGAAGCTGCGTCGAATTCGTATAGAAAGGATCGTCCATGCCGCTCGTGATGATTTCGGGAAAACGCTCCTTGTCGTGCTTTGCGAGGCGGTAAGAAGTGCTTTCGGCGGGCGTGGCCTCGAGATTGAAAAGCTCGCCCGTTTCCTCCTGGAAATCCTGCATCTTGTTCCGCATGTGGTCGAGGACGCGCCGCGCGAAATCCTGCCCTTCTGCGGAAGTGATGTCCTTGCCCAAAAAGTTCAGGCAGCATTCGTTCATTCCGCAAAGCCCGATTGTGTTGAAATGGTTTCCGAGAGTCTTCAAATATCGCTTCGTGTACGGGAAAAGCCCCGAATCGTAAAGCCGCTGGATGACCTTGCGCTTTACGCAAAGGCTCTGCTTCGCCAAATCCATAAGATAGTCCAGCCGCTTGAAAAACTGAGATTCGGTCTTGCAAAGGAATCCGATTTGCGGAAGGTTTATCGTGACGACTCCGAGGCTTCCCGTGAACTCGTCGCTTCCGAAAAGCCCGCCGCCGCGCTTCCGCAGCTCGCGCTTGTCAAGGCGAAGGCGGCAGCACATCGAGCGCACGTCGGACGGATTCAAGTCGGAATTGACGAAATTCTGGAAATAAGGAGTGCCGTAAAGCGAAGTCATCTCGAAAAGAAGCCGCGCGTTCTCGCTCGTCCAGTCGAAATCCTTCGTGATGTTGTACGTGGGAATCGGATAGGCGAAGCCGCGCCCGTCCGCGTCGCCCCCGAGCATGATCTTGATGAACTGCCTGTTTATCAGGTCCATTTCCTTTTGGCACTCGCCGTAGGTGAAATCCTGCTCCACGCCGCCGACAATCGCCTTCTTGTCCTTCAAGTCTTCGGGGCAAACCCAGTCCAAAGTGATGTTCGAGAACGGAGCCTGGCTTCCCCAGCGGCTCGGAGTGTTCACGCCGTAAACGTAGCTTTGAATGCACTGGCGCACCTGCTTTTCCGAAAGTCCGTCAATCTTGACGAACGGCGCAAGGTACGTGTCGAACGAGCTGAACGCCTGCGCGCCCGCCCATTCGTTCTGCATTATTCCCAAGAAATTCACGATTTGGTTCACGAGCGTGGAAAGGTGCGAGGCGGGCTTCGAATTGATCTTGTCCTTCACGCCGCCCAAGCCTTCCGCGATGAGCTGGCGCAACGACCAGCCCGCGCAATATCCCGAGAACATCGAAAGGTCGTGGATGTGGAACGCCGCCGACTTGTGCGCCTCGGCGATTTCCTTGGAATAAATGTTGTTGAGCCAATAGTTCGCGGTGACCGTGCCCGAATTGTGCAAAATAAGTCCGCCGAGCGAGAAATTCACGTTGGCGTTCTCGTTCACGCGCCAGTCGCTCTGCGCGAGATAGCCGTCCATCGTCTGGTTTATGTCGAGCATGAGGCTCTGCGCGTCCCGCACGGCATCGTGGCGCGCGCGGTAAAGGATGTACGCCTTCGCCACTTCCACCTGCTTTTCTTCGATGAGCGCGCTTTCCACCAAATCCTGAATTTCTTCGATCGCGGGAATGGAATGCGCGCGCCGCCCCGCAAGCAAAAGGCGCAGCTTTTCTTCCACGGAATCGGTGATTTTCGCCGCGCGCTCGGGGTCGGGATATTTTTCCACGGCGCAAATCGCCTTTCCGATCGCGCTTTCGATCTTCGCTCGGTTATACGGAACGACATCGCCCGAACGCTTCACGACGCTTTTTATGAACAATGCCGTCTCCTCTTCGCCGCTTTTTCCAAGAAAACTCTTCCACTCGGGAAAGAACGATTCTTCACTCATTTGTTTCTCCAAAACCATCACCGATTGACTTAACTTCGCTTATGAACTCTTCCAGATTCTCAAAATGCTTGTACACCGAGGCGAATCTTATGTAGGCGACCTTGTCGATTTCGTTGAGCCGCTCGAGCACGAGCGCGCCCAAGTCCGCCGTGGAAATCTCGCGGCTCGCCTTCGCGCGCATCACCGCCGCGTCCTCGATTTCCGTGACAAGGTTCTCAAGCATCGAAGTGGAAATCGGACGCTTTTCAAGCGCGCGCGCGATGCCCTTTTCGAGCTTCTTCGCGTCGAAAGGCTGCCTTCTTCCGTTGCGCTTCACCACCATCAGCGGCTTTTCCTCGATCCGCTCGTAGCTCGTGAAGCGGTATCCGCAGGAAGTGCATTCCCTGCGACGGCGGATGTTGTCGCCGTTCGCCATCGTGCGAGATTCAATTACCTTGTCGTCAAGAGAGCCGCAATACGGACAGCGCATTTTCCCCATCCCGTTTGAAAGGATTTAATCATTATAGCACAGGAGGCGCGGATTTGCAAGGCAAAAAACAAGAAAATTTTTCATCGCAGGGCTTGCGCCCTGCTTACGAGTTTTTGTTTGCTCGCAATGCTCGCATTTTCGTTTGCTTCGCTACCGAAAACCACAAAAACTCGCGGCTATTCTTCGATTTCGCCTTTTTTGCTGCGCTTGGCGACGGCTTCGTTCACGCGGTTGATTTCGCTTTCCACGCTGGCGGCGAAGGCGGCGCAGTTCTCGTTCTTCGCTATCTGCATAGCGTTCAGGTAGGGAACGAGCTTTTCGTTGATGGCGGCGAGGAGAGGCTTTTTGAAGCTCGACGCGCTCGCGCCCTTGCTGTCGCTCGCGGCGACGTAGGCATCGTTCGCGGAAGTGAACGCATCCTGCGCGCTCCTTATCGCGGAAATCGCCTCGGAAACGCCTTCAAGTGCCTTGATGTGGGCTGCGAGAGGCTCGGCGGCGAAGTCCTCGAGCATGCTTTCCACCATCGAAGACTCGCTTAAGTAGCTAGCCTTCGTGATTCCCGCCTTGGAATATTTCTCGTAGACGGCAAGGAGCGGCGTGGCGGCGGACTGCTTCGCGGCAATCGGGAGCGCGGCGTAGCCTGCGAGCACCTTTCCCAACGCGGTGATGGCCTTGTCGCGCTCGGTGTCGGCGGCTTCAAGCGTGGAGACCGCCTTGTCCTGCAAGATGGCGGTGGTGATGTCCGCGCTCAACTTTTCGATTTCCGCCATGGTAGCGGCGACGAAAGCGTCCTTTGCGGCGGCCTCGTTTGCCTTGTAAAGGCGCACGAGCGTGTCGCTCAGGCCGTCAAGCTCGGTGTTTTTGAGGCTTGAATTCACTTTGAACATAGTTTTCTCCTTAAGAAAATTGTTTTTCAGCGGGGATTCGCTGATATTCCAAAAACGATTTTCAAGCCCCGAACAATAGGCAGGGTTAAAAATCATTTTTAACGTCCACTACTCGTGTCGGCGACCTTGAAAATCATTTTTAACGCCCACCACTCGCGTCGGCAGGCTTGAAAATCATTTTTAACGCCTACCACTCGTGTAGGCGGCTTTGAAAATCATTTTTAACGCCCACCTCTCGCGTCGGCAGGCTTGAAAATCATTTTTCGCGTCCAACACTCGCATCGGCTAC